>CAZKOZ010000001.1:0-5689 GCA_964554525.1 uncultured Candidatus Saccharibacteria bacterium
CATCCCGGTGTTGCACCAAAAAATGGATACCATTCTCCTTCTATCTTTCCACTTGTTCCCTCTGAAGATTTGTAGAAAGGAATATGTATATTCCCAACTTTACATACAACAAATAATCTTCCTTGCATATCACCACCGCCCTTAAATAATTCCCCTCCATTTACCTCTAGTAATACACCTTTCAGAGCGTCGTAATTTATATAAAATTCAAATAATTTATCGGGTGATTGAAATTTTTGGTCTAATATCTCTGTCTTAAACTCTGCGAATTTGACATCTTCCGGTAAGTGAATTTCACCTAATTCGTTTTCAATATTTAGGTCAGATATTTCATTGGGATAAATTTCATACACGGATGTTTGTGTCTCTAAAAATGTTTTTCCATCTTTTTGATAAATATTTTTTATAGTGCTTGTTTGTGAGCCATCTGAAAGTCTTGCTGAATCTCCAACGCGAACATCGGAGGTTAACCGACCATATAGAACATTACCCCGTTTTACCTCTGAATCCAAACCCTCATTTATGTGAACTTTCCTAAGTCCAACAACCTCACCTCTTTTGAAAGATTTTGGTTCTTAAATTATTTCTTTTTTCTGTAATCCTTCCATGTTATTTCTTCTTCAAGCAAGCCTTAATAAATTCGTTAAAAATCGGATGGGGATTTAAAATTCTTGCTAAAAATTCCGGGTGAAATTGGGTGCCGAGCATGAACGGATGCGCTGATTTTGGAAGTTCGGCAATTTCCATCAAAACCCCGTTTGGCGATTTACCGGAAAAAACAAGTCCGGCATTTTCAAGTCTTTCTATGTAATCCGGATTAACCTCATAGCGATGCCTGTGTCGCTCGGAAATTTTCAAGCTCTTGTACGCGCCATGCGCTATCGTTCCCTTTTTGATTACAGCTTCATAAGCGCCGAGTCTCATTGACCCGCCAAAATCGCGAATCTCAAGTTTCTTTTTCTGATCCGGCATGATGTCAATCACAGGATTTTGCGTCTTTTCATTTATCTCCACAGTGTGCGCATCCTTGAGACCCAAAACATTTCGCGCGTACTCCACAACCATAAGTTGCATGCCGTAGCAGATGCCGAAATATGGAATCTTGTTTATTCTTGCGTATTCAATCACTTTTATCTTCCCTTCTATGCCAGTTTCGCCAAAGCCACCCGGCACCAAAATGCCGTCATATTTTGAAAGTTTAGATAATTCCCTTTTGCCACCACCCCGCCCTTTTCCAAAGTTCGGGCGAGCCTCAAACTGTTTAGAATCAAGCCAATCCAAATTAACTTTCACGCCCAAATGCCCGCCGGAAATTTTCAACGCTTCAATGATAGAAATATAGACATCAGAGAGAACAAATTCTCCGGAATCAAAATACTTTCCAACGATAGCTATTTTCACTTCCTTCGTTGGCTTTCGCATTTTTGCAATCATGGCTCGCCACTCTTTCAAATCTTTTTTCTTTGGCTTCAAGTCAAGCTGATTTAAAATACGAAGCCCTAGTCCGTCATTTTCAAAATTAACCGGCACATCATAAATGCTTTTAACATTTGGCGCAGAAATCACATCCTCAGCCGAAGCAAGACCGATCATGTTTGCCATTTTTTCTTTGCGTTTTTTATCAATCGGAAACTCGGCGCGAGCAATAATAATATTTGGATGAACGCCGTAAGAATTCATTTGTCTTGCCGCGTTTTGTGTCGGCTTGGTTTTCATCTCGCCGATAGCGGAAGGCGTCGGCAGATATGACACCATCACAAACATCACATCTTTAGGGTTTTTGATTTTTAATTGCCGCGCGGCTTCCAAGAAAATCGCGTTTTGATATTCGCCAATTGTCCCGCCAATTTCCACGACAACGATTTCGGCGTCGGTCTTTTTTACAGACTCGTGAATTCTGCGAATTATTTCTTCTGTAATATGATATGTCGGCTCAACACATTTACCTTTGTATCCAAGCGCGCGTTCTTTGTCTATGACATATTTAAAAATCATGCCGTTGGTCATATAGTTTTCTTTCGGCAAAGTTTGATTCAAAAACCTCTCGTAGTTGCCCATATCTTGGTCGGTTTCAAGTCCGGAGTCCATAACAAAAACCTCACCGTGTTCGGTGGGGTTCATTGTTCCCGCATCTACATTAAGATACGGATCAGCTTTTATTAAACTTACTCGGAAACCTTTGCTTTTTAAAATTGTTCCAATAGAGGCGGTGGTTATACCTTTGCCGACGCCAGACATCACGCCACCAACTACAAAGATATATTTAACTTTTGTTTTTTTATCCGCCATTAAAACTTTTGACTATTTTTTAAGATATGCCCTCGTTGCAAGGAAACTGGATATGACACCCAAAAGCATTCCGAACACAGCGTTTATAACAAGCAGTTGGAAGAAGTTTGAGAAGTAATATGTGTTTAGGTTTATACCCAAGAAATCGGTCATATTGGCTCCCAGCCAAAGAGATATTGGATAAAACAAAATCATGGTTATAAGCGCTGAGACAAGACCGTAAATCATACCCTCAACCATAAAGGGTCCGCGAATATAATGATTTTCCGCCCCGACAACACGCATCACGCCGATTTCCTCGCGAGCAATATAAATAACGAGTCTCAAAGTATTGAAAGTAATCACAACAGATATAAAAACAAGGACTAGCGTTATGCCGATACCCAGACTTCTCGCGCCTTCGGTAATAGAAATCAGTCTGTCTATAACGAGCTTGTTTTGGAAGTAGTTTATCTTGTCTATTGTGGCTTTTTGGTTGGAAGATAGACCGTTGCCAGACTCTAGGAAGTTGGCAATTTCTCCATACTCCGAAGCTTCCACCGCTTTAATATTAAGAGTTGCTCCAAGTGGATTTTCATCAATTTCTTCTAAAGCCTGTAGGGTTAAATAATCATTTGAATGTCTTTCACGAAAATTCTGCAAAGCTTCCTCCGCTGAAATATATTCAACAACAGCAACTTCTGGCAACTTTTCCAAATGCTCTTTAATTCCGAGTATTTCTGATTCTGATGCTTTGGGAACAAAAAATACTGTCACATCAACTTTGTCCTTTAACTGCGCCAAAGAGAAATTTAAAACCGCCTGTGAAAAAATTATCAAAGTGATCACACAAAGCGTAATTGTCATAACCAAAACAGAAGACAAGGAAACAAAGCTGTTTCTGACAAAATTTAGAAATCCTCCTTTTATTACTCTTTTAATGTCTAGTACTCTCATAATAATTAAAAAATTAAATTATATATTTACCTTTCTCGTCATCACGAACCACACGGCCATCTTCAAGAGTGACAACTCTTTTGTGTATCGCATCAACAACACCTTTATTGTGAGTTGTGAGAATCACCGTCGTGCCAAGACTGTTTATCTTTTTCAAGATATGGACGACTTCGTATGTGTTAACCGGGTCCAGATTTCCTGTCGGTTCATCAGCCACAACAACTTCCGGGTTGTTAATAATAGCGCGAGCGATGGAAAGACGCTGCTTCTCTCCTCCGGACAGTTGATGAGGAAAATGAAAAGCCTTTGAACCCAAATCAACCAAATCCAAAACGTGAGGGACATCAGCCTCTATTTCTTCATCGGTCTTACCCATCGCTTCCATGGCAAAAGCGATATTTTCGTAAGCTGTTTTGTTTGGAAGCAGACGAAAATCCTGAAAGACAACTCCTATCCTTTTGCGAAGTTTTGTAAGCTTGCTTGGTCTTAATTCATTTACTTCAATATCCTCAAAGAAGATGTTTCCTTCTGTCGGTTTTTCTTCTCCTAAAAGTAATTTTACAATTGTTGTTTTGCCGGCGCCAGAGTGTCCAACAATAGACACAAGTTCCCCTTCCTTTATCTCAAAGCTGATATTTTCCACGGAAGGCTCTCCGGCATTTGGATAAATCTTTGTTACATTTTCAAAACGTATCATAGGTTAGATTATACCAAAAAATGCTAATCCACAGAAATCTTTTAAAGATTTTTCTCGGCTTCTATGAATTCATCCAAGTCTCCGCGTTCCAAAACCCTATCAAGATCGCGTATTTCCACGTCTGTACGGTGGTCTTTTACCATTTGATAGGGGTGAAATACATAAGAACGGATTTGACTTCCCCATTCGTTTTCAGTGTTTTTAGATATTGAAAGTTCTTCTATTTTATCTTTTTGCTGTTCTTCTAAAATCTTAACGAGTTTTCCTTTGAGGAGACTCTCCGCTTTTTCTCTGTTCGCTTCCTGGCTTCTTTCTGACTCAGTATGAACAGAGAGCCCTGTCGGCAAGTGCGTCAAACGAACAGCGGTGTCTCGCTTGTTAACATTTTGCCCACCCGGACCAGAGCTTCGCGCAAAAGAAACTTCCAAGTCTTCTTTTGGAATTTCAAAATCAGACTTGTTGTCTAAAAGCGGTAAAAATTCAACCATGGCAAAAGATGTGTGCCTTTTTGCATTTGCATTAAAAGGAGAAATTCTGACAAGGCGATGAACCCCTGATTCTTTTTTCAAAATTCCATAGGCGTTTTTTCCGTGAACTTCAACTGATATATTTCTGTATCCGCCTCGATCGGTTTTGTGTTCGTGGATTATTCTTTCGGTGAAATTTTTTGTTGCAAAAAACTTTGAATACATTTCATAAAGAATTCTGACAAAATCTTCAGCGTCATCTCCGCCAGCTCCGGCATAAATATTCAAAACCGCATTTTTTTTGTCGTATTTTGAAAAGCCCTCAAGCTCATCTTTCAAATCCTGTAATTCTTTAATCATTGCCTGCGCCCCATTTTTATCAGACCAAAAATCCGGCGCATTCATCGCCACCTCAATTTCTTTTATTCGGTTTTCTGTTTGAGATTTGTCTTTCATAAACTGGAGCCAATGGGCGGGATTGAACCGCCGACCTCACCCTTACCAAGGGTGTGCTCTACCAACTGAGCTACATTGGCACTTCGCTATTAAACCAAAAAGTCTCATAAAAAGCGAGACTTGGGTTTTAGGGTAAAATAAAAAACCAAGACAAGCTTGGCTCTTTATTTTGCGCGATCAAGGACTTGGTCACAAATCACTAAGCTTTTTGTTTCGTTCGCAAGCTCACTCACAAAAATCTAAGTGTTCGCGGCCCCGCCTCGCGATGCTCGCAAGCTCGCATAACGCTGTGGCTTTCAAGCCCCGACGCAAAACAAGCAGTTGTTTCGCTTCTCTCGCGCAAAATCAAAATCCGGCACAAGGCCGGACTTTAATTTTGCGCGATCGACGGGACTTGAACCCGCAACCTCCCACGTGACAGGCGGGTGCTCTAACCAGTTGAGCTACGACCGCAAAATATGTTCAATTTAAAAACCATCATACCTGCAATCGCTCCGCTTTTGGGCGAATTCTCACTATATTCTCTTTCGAGCTGAGCTACGACCGCAGTGCGGCAAGTCTACCAAAAAGGTGGCGGTTTGCCAAGCCAAAATTTGTGCCCTGGGTGGGAATCGGGGTCAAGTTTCTAAGCTCGCTTTGCTCGCTAAGAACTTCCTCCCCGGGCTCGCCTGGGCTCATAAATTCGCCCATGGCTCCGCCTTTCGATTCCACACAAAAGCAAAACCATTTGCTTTTTCCTCGACCACTTTGTGTCGAGGGTGGGAATCGAACCCACGACCTTAGCGTTATGAGTGCTACGCTCTAACCGTCTGAGCTACCCCGACATCTGCTAAATTAACACATA
>CAZKOZ010000001.1:5699-18550 GCA_964554525.1 uncultured Candidatus Saccharibacteria bacterium
TGCTTTTGTTAATTGTTGCGGGGGCCCGACTCGAACGGGCGCCTTCAGGTTATGAGCCTGATGAGCTACCACTGCTCTACCCCGCGATGATTTTCTTCAATTTTACCTTTACCTTACAAAATTCATAACCCGAGGTTATTCGCACGATAGTCCTTAGAGCTACCGCTGCTATGCCTTGCGATAAATACTAGCTTTTAGCTTATAGTTGCTAGTGGTTAGCAAATAAAAAGCAGTCCACTTATTCTACATAATTTTTATGTTTCTGCAATACCCCCACCAACTACTAAGGTTAACTTCGGCATTGGAGGTTCCGGCCTCCGCAAGACTTGAAACTAATCACTAACACTACAAACTAAATATAATTAAATTCCTTAAAAACTTTTTCAAAAAGGGATATTACTCGTTTCGCCTCGCGGTGATCAATTTTAAATACCAATCCCTCATGAGCGATTTTATTACGAACCTTATGGGCTTCCCAAGCTTCATTTAAAGTTAAAAAATCAGATGGCTCAACAGACTTCAGCTTCTCCCCTAAGTTTTCGCCCTTATAACCTATTCTCGTAACCATTTCATCTAAAATATTATCAGCCTCAATTATTGCAAGTCTCCAATCCGAAGGATTCGTGGAGTGAACATGGTCAAGAACCGTTTGCCATCTGTCATTTCTTTTGTAAACCTCTATATCCGAGGTCTTTGGTCTGCCCAGTTTGACGGCGGCTGCTTGTCGCATTTCATATTTCCTGACCAAAACGTATAAAATGACAGTCAGAAAAAAGATAGCGATAACAGAAAAAATAAAAGTTAAAATACTGTCAACCGTTTTCAAAAATCCGCCTCCGCCAGAAAAAACCGAAAAGCCTTCGGTAAAAAATTTGTACATCTTTAAAAATATATATTCAATATTTAGCGACTGCATGAGTATATTTTAGCACTGTGAGAGATTTTTCGTTACCCTTTAATTTTCAAACTTTTTTCCAACCTCAAAAAGAAGATTCTCTCCAAAGTGCGGGGCCGTGAATTGTATATCTAAAGGAAGACCATCTTTTGATATGCCTGCTGGAATAGATATTGCCGGCACACCTGTTATGTTTGCTGGAACAGTAAATATATCCGACATATACATTTCGAGAGGGTTTGACTTGGCGCCCGGACGAAATGCCGGCGCTGGTGTTGTGGGAGTAACAATCAAATCAACTTTTTCAAAAACCTTATTCATCTCCTCCGTTATTTTGTGTCGCATTTTTACAGCCTTATTGTAATACGCATCATAATAGCCGTGCGACAAAACATATGTTCCAAGCAAAATCCTTCTTTTTGTTTCAGTGCCAAAACCCGCTTCTTTTGTTTTTTTATACGAATCAGCAACATCTTTTCCGGAAACAGAGAGACCAAAACGAATTCCGTCAAAGCGAGAAAGGTTTGTTGAAACTTCTGCTGGCATAAGGACATAATAAACAGCCAAAGAATATTCTATAAATGGGATATCGATATCGACAATCTCATAACCAAGAGATTTGAGTTTTTCTAAGTTGTTTTCAAAATTTTCCAAAGTTTCCCCGCTTATTCCTTCACCCTGCAAAAAACTTCTCGGAACACCGATTTTTTTTACTCGCCCGCCTTCGGCATTCGGGACAGTATCCATTTTTTCACAAACTCGCAAATTTTCTGGTATAGACGTGCTGTCTTTGGGGTCTTCTTTTGCCAAAGCGTTAAATACAATTTCCGCATCTTCCACAGTTTTGGTAAACGGACCAATTATGTCGAGCGAAGATCCCATTGCCATGAGACCACTTCGGGAAATTGTGCCGTATGTAGGTTTGAGTCCGACGATTCCACAAAATCCGGCTGGCTGACGAATAGATCCGCCTGTATCAGAACCAAGCGCAAACAAAGCGCCGTCCATTGCCACAGCCGCAGCGGAACCACCTGATGACCCACCTGCCACAGTTTCAATATTTCTTGGATTTTTCGTAACACCATAAGCCGATGTCTCTGTAGAAGAACCCATGGCAAATTCATCCATATTTGTTCTGCCTAAAATCACCGAGCCTTCGTTTTTCAAATCTTCTATAACTTTCGCATCATATGTGGCAACATACCCTTCCAAGATTTTAGAAGACGCGCCGGCTCTGTGCCCCTTGAAAAGCAGATTGTCTTTTATCGCAAGCGGAATACCGGTTAAACTTTTCGCTTCGCCGCGAGCAATCATCTCATCGGATTTTTTTGCTTGCTCAAAAGCGTCATCAAAAATCTCCAAGTATGCATTTACATCTGGATTTTTCTTTTTAATTTCTTCAATATAGGCATTAGTCAAATCAAAAGATGTGAACTCGCCATTCTTGAGTCCATCTTGCGCTTTTTTGATTGTGAGAGTTTTAAGGTCTATCATAAAAAGTTACAAAATTTTCTTAACCTTAATAAATCGATTTTCAGTGTTTGGCGCAGAAGCAAGTAAATCGTCTGAAAATTGCCCTGGAGTATTTTTTGCCTTGTCGTCCCTTGCCACATTTTTGACCAAATATTCCGGACTAACGTCACCCAAATCAACAGACTCTATATGTTTTATATACCCCAAGATAGAATCAAAGTCCTTTTTGAACTTTTCTGCCTCTTCCGGCTTTATCTCTATTTTTGCCAATTCTCCGAGTTTTTGAATATCTTCGTTTGTCATGAGGTCATTTTACACAAAAAATCCATTATTAAAAATAGCTTTGTAGATTTATCAAAGTTATCTCATTGGTTGTGCCAAATCGCATTTTAGGCCCAAGTGTTCCCGTTCCTTGGTTTACATACAAAAACATATCACCGATTTTGTAAAGTCCGGCAAGATATTTAAATTGAAGCTTCACAAGAAGCCCCATCGGCCAAATTTGTCCACCGTGAGTATGTCCAGAGAGCATTAAATCAGCGCCCAGAAGCGATGCTCGCTCTGCCTCTCTTCCTTTTGGTTGATGATCTAAAACAATAGTGTATTTTTCGAGTCTTATACCATCGACAATATTTATAACTTCATCTATGTCTGACAGCTCGTTAATACCGATAATTTCCAAATCTTCAAAATCAACTTTTTGGTTGTCTATCAACAAAATTCCACTGCCAACTGTAACCTCGTTTATTTTGTTCTCTTTCAAATAATATTCATGGTTCCCTGTTATTAGGTACACAGGCATTGGGAGTTCTGAAAAAGGTCTAATGCCTTCAGGCTTAACAAAATTTGAATCAATAAAATCGCCGGTTATAACCACAAATTCCGGATTGATTTGTTTTATTTTTTCTACAACTCTAGCAACATGTCTTTTACCGGTTGAACCGTAATGAACGTCAGTAATATGAACAAAACGATAGTCTCGTGACACCTGATCTGTATTTATATTAAGTTCTCGAGTAATTATTTTCTCACCATGCAAACGAGAGATGGTGGCAAGCAAAAGCGTGAAGATTATTATAAGACCGAAGGTTTTCTTTTGAGAGATTGAAAAGATTTTTGACAGGATGGTGAAAATAACAGAAAACCCAAAAAGCATTGCGCCAATAACAAGCCAATAGAAAGCGGGAATCCAGGTTAGCTCATGCCAGAAATAAATTTCTTTATCATGAAATGTGCTGCCAAGAAAAAATAACGAGGCAAGCAAAACTGGGGGCAAAATAAGCCACAAAATTTTCTCTTTTCCATGAAGTCGAAAAAGATTCCATATTGGCCAGCCAAATACGAATAAGAGGATTAAAAAAACAATTAATAGTTGGATTGCTGGCATGAATATATTTAGATTAGATTATAAACTTCCGCGGAGTCTTTTGATTCTTTCTTCTGCAGGCGGATGTGTCGCCCAAAGATTTTCAAACCAGCTTGTTTTCTTTTTGTTACCACCAAAAGGATTTGAGATAAAAAGGTGAGCTGTGGCATGGTTGGCTTTTTGCATTTTGCCGCCGTGACTGGAAATTTTCTCAAGCGCCGATGCCAATCCTTCCGGATAACGAGTTAAAAGCGCGCCGGAGGCATCAGCCAAAAACTCTCTTTTTCGAGAAATCGAAAGCTGGATAAGCGCGGCGATAAGTGGCGAAAGCACCATGAGTAAGATACCGACAAGAACCAAAACCAGCTGAACTTGTCCTCCGCCGTTTCTATCTCCTCCGCCTTGTCCTCCGCCAAAAATCTGCGCGCGCAAAAACATGTCCGACAAAAGAGTTATAAATCCAACCAACACAACAACAATAGTTGAAATTAGCATATCTTTGTTACCGATATGAGAGAGCTCGTGAGCAATGACACCCTCAAGCTCGTTTTTGTCCAAAATCGCAAGAAGACCGGTTGTAACAGCGACTACAGCGTGCTTTTGATTTCGCCCGGTCGCAAAAGCGTTCGGCACAGAATCGTTTATTATATAAAGCTTTGGCATCGACAGACCGGCAGTAATGCAAAGATTTTCTGTTATATTCCAAAGTTCGCGATGAGACTCTCTTGAAATTGGTTTTGCACCCGACATGGAAAGAACAATTTTATGAGAAAACCAATATGAAAAAAAGACCTGAAAAAAAGCAAAAAATACAGCAAAATAAAGTATAGTAGATGAGTCAAAATACCAACTTAAAAACCATCCAAGAGCAATAACACCGATTAAAAACAGCGTGATTAAGAACCATGTTTTTCTAACATTTGAGTCCTGGTGTGTGTAAAGCGTTTGCATAACAAGGCTATTTTAGCAAAAAATGACAAAGAAAAACAGCCCTTCTGCTCGCGAGCAGAAGGGCTGTTTTTAATATTACTGTGTTACAGAGAAAATTTTACCCCAAACAACATCTGTAAGAGAACCTCCGGAATTACTTTGTTCAATTTCATAATCAACCTGAGCAACACCAAAAGCAATCCCTCCTGTACTCATTAGAGTACTAGCATCAGCAAATGGATTTAAATATGTTATACTCCCTTGTCGTAAAGTAAAATCAACATGGGCATTCGCTGGTATTTCTGTTAACACAGTAAATGCTGCGTTGGTATTGGTATAGGGCGGATTTATATTTGTAACAGGGAAATTAACTCCTGTGGACAAATTCCTGAGTGCAAAATTATTTTTATTCACATAAGACAGGCCATTTGTGGAAGCTGGGATAACCTGTAACTTAGTGATCAAAATAGGGCAAGCACTATGGTTACTTATTCTGAAAGAAAAAAGTAATGGCGTAGGAATAGCACTAGCCGAAACACTACTGCCTGATGGTGTTCCGGTAGAAATACTTTCTACGACAGGAGGGGTTCCGCAAGTGCCGGCTCCACCCCCATTTATTGTAAAGAGATTATCAGACCAGTCTTCTTGCAGTTGTCCACCATAAGTTCCCGTTATAATCTGTATTTTATAGTGTGTTCCACCGTAAACATTTTGATGGTGTGCCGGTAAGATATCGTTAAATGATGCTGGTATGACATAAGAAAGTTGGTAGGTATGAAGATTCCCTAACGAAGAAACATGTGTGGCAAAACCAAGAGCGGGTTGAGATCCATATGATATTAATTGCCAATCTGTTATTCTGTCATCCCTAAGCACCACCATGGAATCTACATTATAAGGATGATTACAAGTTCGCCATGTTATGGTGAGTGTTTGTCCAGCTTGAAATACCTCACCTCCATTTGGAGAAACAACCTTTGTCCAAGGAGGGGTATTTGAATTACAATTTGATGAAGAAAGGGTTGGACCATTATTACCTGATCCACCTTTTTCATCTCCATGCTTCAAAATCAAGTCGGCTGTTTCTTTGTCGAGGTTGCCTGTCGCGCGAAGGCCGTTTTTAGATTGAAAATTCTTGATAGAAGCTTCTGTTTGACTACCAATCAAACCTGATAGGTCGCCCTTGTAAAGTCCTTGTTGTGTTAATGCCTTTTGCACTTCAAGGATTATTGGGTCTCTGTCCCCTCGAACATAGATGCGATTGATGGTTTGAGTAGCTCTTTGAACTTGCGCAACCTGACTATCGCCGCCAAACCCTTGAGACAATTTAACAATCGCCCCTGTATTTACCAAAGAAACAACAGCAATCAAGCCAATGACCCCGGCAATTATTTTTTTTTTTTTTTTTTTTATTTTTTAAATTAAAAAAAAATTTTTTTAAAAATTTTTTTTTTTTCCCCCCCCCCCCCCCCCTGTATTTGCAACAAAAAAGATTTAGTATGTGTGGAAAACAAAAAAACGCCTTTCGGCGTTTTTTTGTTTATTTAGCTGAATTTACAATTCTTTCAAAAACTGCCAAAACTGAAGGCGATGAATAATTTGTCCTAAAAACATATCCGTTTCTTTCTATACGGTGCGCATATCCGAATTGCAGATCTGGGTGCTCACAACCAAGATTATAAACAAAGGCAACAGAAACCGGTTTGCCATCTGCTTTCGCTGTTGAAATTGAAGTAGCGTCACAACCAGGAATTCTTGGCTTTGACACAAAGTACTCTGTTGGAATATCAAGAGTTAGAGCTCCATTGGAAACCTCTTTGGGCGCCCACGAAGAATCTTCCGGCATTGGGATATATGTATTGGATATTGCTTCACCCTCCACCAAGCCAAGCTCGTCGGTTAGAGCGTCATCACCCACAACAACTTCGGCACGATCGCCTTTTGTTGCAAAAAATACAATCGCCAAGATAACAATCGCCGCAGCGACAAGTAAGATATTTCTGTTTTGTTTAATTTTATCCATTTTATTTTTAACTTAATTTATAATTAAAACTTAACCTTTACGTTTTCTCGTTCTTCGGGAGAACCGCTCAAATCAAAAAAGTCTTTTGATTTAAAGCCAAAAATATTGGCAATAATATTACTCGGAAATGTTTTTGTTTTTATGTTCAAAGCTTGAACGTTGCTGTTATAGAACCTTCTTGAAGCCTGAATTTTGTTTTCAGTATCTGAGAGCTCTCTTTGAAGCTCTAGAAAGTTTTCATTTGCTTTAAGTGTTGGATAATTTTCCGCCACAGCAAACAAAGATTTTAAAGCACCGGTTAGCATATTTTCCGACTTGGCAATCTCGGCTGGATTGCCAGAGCTTTCTGCAGACATTGCAGAAACACGAGCCCTTGTAACAGCTTCAAAAACACCGGCTTCATGAGAAGCGTAGCCCTTCACTGTTTCTATAAGGTTTGGAATC
Organism: uncultured Candidatus Saccharibacteria bacterium; assembly: GCA_964554525.1. Classification (GTDB taxonomy): domain Bacteria; phylum Patescibacteriota; class Minisyncoccia; order Phycocordibacterales; family CSBR16-119; genus JAUPTX01. The sequence continues at coordinate 12,831 of CAZKOZ010000001.1, forward strand.
AAGTCATATCGGCGTTTTAACTGAACATCAATGTCAGCAAAAGCTTCTTCCGCTCGCGTAATAAGTCTAATAAATCCGTTATATGAAAGAACTACCCAAAGAACCACAACACCCAAAGCAACAAGTATTATTGTCATAATATCATTATCGTTATTGATAATAGTCCAATTGTACCAAATTATCGGAGTTTTTCATACCCGATAATTTCTACTTTACAATATCAGCTGAGATTGGCTGTGAATCCTTTTTCTTGACTGCGAAATAGTAAATAATGGCGCCAACAAAATAAAATAAGAGCATGATTAAAATCCAAATAGCCTTGCTTTCGATTGGATTTTTGATGGCGTGAACAAGCATGGCGACCCAAAATATAAAAGTGCCAAGAAACAAAATCAAGAAAAAAAGCATTATCCAAAGTCCGGCGACAAAAATATTACCGACAACATCTGAAACCTCGTAAGACACCTCGATTTTGTCATCTTTCCAACTTTCTTTTATCTCCTTGATTTCAGACGATACAGAATCCATATTTTTTAGTTCTATGGTGATAGAAGGATTGCTTTTGTCTTCTCTGTTCATCTCAACATTATCATCGGCGAACATGACGGGTGCTTTAACCACAAACAACGCCATCATTAAAACTATAAAAAATACTCTTTTCATATTTATATTTTAAATCTTATATTATAATTTTCTTTTTTGCATTGACTCAGCAAGCACAAGAAGTGGTCCGGCAAGGAATATGGATGAATAGGTTCCGAAGAGCATACCGATTGCCATTGTGAATGAAAAGATTTTAGTTGATTCCGGACCAAAAATAAACAAAGCAACCAAAACGATAACAGTCGAAAGAGAGGTGTTAACCGATCTAACGTAAGTCTCACTGAGTCCTCTACCAACAACTTCTTTAAAATTTTCACCACTTTTACGAACAAGATTCTCGCGAACACGGTCAAATACAACAATCGTATCGTTGATCGACAAACCAAGTATCGTCAAAAGAGCAACAACAAAAAGGGTGTCGAGCTCGGCTCCGGCAACTTTTCCCATCACGGCAAAAGCTCCTGTTGCAATAATTATATCGTGAAGGAGTGTAATCATTGCAATCAATCCATATTTCCAAGAAGAAACCGGTTTTGAAACTTTTCTGAAAGCATATGCCATAAACATAATAGTCGCCAAAGATACAGCCACAAAAGCTATGATTGACTTGCGTTTTAATTCATTACCCACAGAAGGACCAATTGAAGTAAAAGATTTTTCTATGATTTCTTCAGAGCCGCCAAAACCAAGAGCATTCATCAAGCTGACTCTTTCATCTTCAGAAATATCGCGAGTTTTTATAAAAATCCCATTATCGCCTGTTGGCTGCACAAGAGTCTCACCAAAGCCTAAAGCATTTACGCTCATAGATATATTGCTCAAATCCGGACGTTCGCCCACATATTCCACCTCCGCCAATGTTCCACCCTTGAATTCAATGCTTGGCTTCAGACCCTCAAAAAAAATCATAAAGAGCGCCAAAGCAACAAACAAAGCAGAGATCGCTATAAAAATTTTACCGTGTTTAATAACCCACATATTATTTTAGAAAACCATTACTGAATAAAAATCTTGTCATTTTATTATCACTATTGGTTATAGCCATAAGTAATATTTTACTGACTGTGATCGCTGAAATCATGCTGACCAAAACGCCGATACCGAGTGTTAAGGCAAATCCTTGAATCAAAGATGTTCCAAACCAAAACAAAATAATAGCTGTTATTATGCTTGATAGATTACCATCTCTAATAGAATACCATGCGCGATCAAAACCTTTTTCTATGGCATCTTGAATGGTTCGCCCGCTTTTCATTTCTTCTTTCATTCTTTCAAAAATCAAAATATTGGCATCAATTGCCATTGCAAGAGATATTATAAATCCGGCAATACCGGCAGCTGTCAAAGTAACCGGCACAAGTTTAAACAACGCCATCATCACAATTCCATAAATAATAAGGGCAAGAATAGCGATTAAACCAGGAAGTCTGTACCAGACCAAAAGGAAAATACCAAGAACAATAAAACCTATAATCGCAGCATAAACACCCGCATCAACAGCCTGCAAACCAAGTGTCGGACCGATTGTTTGGGTTGAAATGAGCTCAATTGGCACAGGCAATGCGCCCGAATTAAGCCTGCCAACAAGCTGTTTTGCCTCATCGGGAGTCAAGCTTCCGGAAATAATAGCCTCACCTCCAGTAATCGGCTCTCTAACAACCGGAACAGATATAGGATATCCGTCCAAATATATTGCGACCAAGTTACCCACGTTTTCGGTCGTAATTTTTTCAAACAAAATTGAGCCCTCTTTGTTGAATTTTAGGACAACAATCGGCTCTCCGCCCACACCGGATTGTCCGGCCATACCACCGCTATAAAAATCCAGCACCGCTCTTTCAAGATAGCGACCTGTTAAATCAGTTGGTATGAAGTATGGATCAGGGACATCGTTCATCAATATTTCTCCACTCATGATTTGCTCCTCCATAGCTTGGAATTCTTCTATGAGCCTATCTTTTTCTGGTCCATCAGGACGAGGAATTCGAAACTCAAGCATTGGGGTCTGACCTATCATCTCGACAGCCTCATTAACATCGGTAACACCCGGAAGATCGATTACAATGCGATTTTCTTTTTGATTGGTAAAGCTGGCCTCCTGAACAAAAACACCTGTTTCTGATACACCAAACAGATTTATTCTTCTCTCCAAAACATCCCTTAGAGAATTCATGGCATCTTTGACTTCACTATTATCAATATTTGAGACGTCAGCCCGATATACGAGGTGGGTTCCGCCAGCAAGATCAAGTCCCAGTTTAAAGTCATATTTCTCATCTGCGCCACCACCCAGACCACTCGACGTTGAATAGACAAAATAACCAATAAAAACCGCGACAACTAAAACCACTAGAGCCAATATTCGTTTCTTTAACATGAAAATATATTACACTTCTAAATAAAAATACTCAATCTTCACTTTTTCTATTATTGTTTCGTAATTTTCCAATAATTTTATAAGTCAAAATCACCCCAAAACAGCCCATGATAAAACCGATCAAAATATCTATTGGATAATGCACACCGGCAATAACTCTGGACAAACCGATTAAAACTGCGGCAATAATAAAATAAGGGGCTGATTTTCTGTCTTCTAAGAAAATTGCCGTTGCTAACACAGAGAAAACCACAGCATGTCCGGATGGTAAAGAATCATAACCGCCAAAAACAAAAAGCGGAGAAACTTCCGAGATGGCAAGAAACGGTCTTGGAACCTTGAACAAAAATTTAAATATTTCAGCAAATATCCATGCTCCGACAACAACCGCCATCAAAAACCCGGAATTGACACCCTTTTTAATAAAACCAAAATAAATACATGTAAAAGCAAGCAAGAGAAAAGGAAAAGGCTCAGCAATAAAATAAATTACTCCATCAAGTATTTTGTTTTGGAATAAAATACCATTTAGATATAGGATCCAAGAATGATCAAACATGTTTTAATTATACAACAAGTTTTTAAATAGAGCTGCAACCGTAATCGGTCCAACACCGCCCGGAACCGTAGAAAAGAGTGATGCTTTATCTTTGCAATCTGGATCCATGTCGCCGTAAATACTTCCATCATGGGAGCTAGACCCCGCATCAATAAGCACGACACCGTCCTTAAGATGACTCTTGTTTATAAAATGACGCAATCCAACACCAGAAATTATTATGTCAGCCTTTTTAAAAATATCACTTTTGCCAGGAGTATCCTTAACAACCATGGTGGGATTAAAACCAAGATTGATAAGCCAGTGATAAACCGGTTTGCCAACAAGTATTCCATTTCCCGCAATGACAATATTTTTATCAAACGTATCGATATTGTAATGAGAAAATATTTCAGAAATAGCATGAACAACCGGAGGCAATGTGGTCATATCTCCGTTAACAAAATTTTCAAACCGAACACTTCCAAGCATGTCCACATCTTTATCGGGTGGTACCGAATCTAAAATCCTTTTTCTGTCTAGGTTTGGCGGCAGCGGCAATTGCACCAGAGCGCCGTCACACGATTTTGACTTCTCCAAAATCTCTTTAATTAAAAAATCTTCTGTAATATTTGTTGGATATTTAAAAACAGAAACCGAAATTTTTATAGATTCGCCAAACTTTTTTTTGAGATGAATAAAATTATCTATAACTTTGTTGTCACCAACATAAAAAATTGCCAGTTTTTTTATATCTGCGCTGTCTTGTGTTATTTTTGTTAAACCATCTTTTATAGATAAAGCGATTTTATGACCGTCAACAATTATACTCATATGCCTAAAAATTCATGATTCATATCGTCGCGATGAATTGAACGTCGGTAACGATTCATGCTGGATAATATACCCAAAGCCAAAAAGCTAGTTAAAATATGCGACCCGCCGTAGCTCATAAACGGTAAGGTAATACCGGTAACCGGCATGAGACCAATATTCATGCCAATATTAACAACAATGTGAGATATAAACATGATAGCAACACCAATACCAAAAAGTATCTCGAAATTGGTTGCGCCATACATGGATTGCCTTAAAATTCTCCAGATTAAAAGCGCATAAAGCACAAGTATTGTCACAGATCCGACAAATCCCCATTCCTCCGAAAAGGCAGCGAAGATAAAATCTGTCTCGTATTCCGGTAAAAATTTAAGCCGCGACTGAGTTCCATACCCAACCCCCTTGCCAAAAATCTGCCCAGACCCAACAGCAATGGTTGATTGATAGGCGTTGTAACCTGTCCCCTGAATATCGGTTAATGGATTCAAAAATGTTTCTATTCGCGCCTTTTGATAGTTTTGAAAAACAAATGTCCATAAGATAAAAAAAACTGTGGCTCCAAAGAAAAAAACGATGGCAAGATGTTTTTTTGATATACCGGAAACAATTGCCATACCAAGCCATATCATAAATATAATAATTGCCGACCCAAAATCCGGCTGCAAAAAAACAAGTAAGAAAGGAATTCCGGCATAAAGAGCGGAAATCAAGATTAACCTGACATTTCTAATTTCAACGTGCCTTCTGGAAAAATATTTAGCAAGCATTAAAATCAGAACAATTTTCATAAACTCAACGGGCTGAAAAGAAAAAGCACCAAAATTAAACCAACCTGTTGCTCCCTTGTTTGTATCACCAGCGACAAACAAGAAAGCCAGGAGAGCGGTAAGAAACACATAGAGCGACGCTAGCACCTTTGTCTTTTTTAAAAACCTAAAGTCAAAAAATGAGGAGACAAAAAATGCCATGAGGCCAACAATGACCCAGATGATTTGCTGATTGAAAAAAGCGGTTGTGCCAACAAAGGATTTCATGGTAACAAGGCCAGCCCCGATAATTGGCATCACAAGAAAAAGCAAAATCCAATCTATATGCTTGAAATTAAGGGTTTTCATAAATTAAGGCTAAATGCCTAATTCAAATATATTTACTTGAGGAAATATGTCAATTCTTGAAGGTGTTGTTGCAAGAGGGTTTGGCCACATAAACACAATTCCTTTTTTACTGTTTTTGGGCAATTCTTCTATCAAAGTTTTGCTAACATTTATAACATTGTCATTGCTATCATAAAGAATCGCATAAACATCCAAGTAATGAAAATCTCTTAGGGTATTGTTTGATATATTTGAAGTTAGTTTTGGAATT
>CAZKOZ010000001.1:18560-21238 GCA_964554525.1 uncultured Candidatus Saccharibacteria bacterium
TAATTTTATCATCGGCAGAAAGCGCCAATGCATTTCTTTGCTCTCTGTTTATTTTTATCCAAACCGGAACGCTCGTAAAGCTAAAATCAACCCTGGCAGGAACACGATTACCGGTCTCAACCCCCCCTTCAAATATGGCAGTACGATCATTTGAGCTGATAAAAGTTGACCCTTCACGCCTTGCCAAGAAAATATTATTCTCGTCATAAACACGAAACTCATAGCTAACTCTTGCAATACCAGCTTCCCTGTTTTGGTTTTCTATATAAGCCATGAGGTTATATCTTCCTGGAGAAACCTCGAAAGCCCTATGCCAAAGTGGAACGAGCCTATAGGCCTCAAGAGAACAAACAAGAGCGCACGAGCCACCGCAATCAATCCCAGACTCATCGCCATTTTGTTTGCGGTCAAAACAAGTTGGATCTTGGTTAAAGTATGGCCACAAGACGACAATAATAAATCCCAGAATAAGTAATAAAACAATGCCGAGATAAGTTATTTTTCTTTTTGATGACCAAGAAAGTGACATAGTGAGATTATAACACCATTAAAATTTCTTTATTAAATTACAAATTTTTCTTTAACAAAACCGCCTTTTACATTGAGCAGTCTGCTGGTAAATACATCTTCGTACGCACTCTCACCTGTTTTTTTACTTACCTTCAAATAATATTCGCCATTTGGCACAAGCAGGTAATATTTCCCTGTTTTTCCAATTACGCTATGCGCAACTTCCTTATTAAGACTTGCTGAAAACAACCTGATTATACCAAAAGACATTGGGTAACCACCCTTGTCTACAACATATCCTGCCTGTTTGGGTTTAATTCCAAAAAATCTTAAGATCAAAATAATCACGTAAACAGACAAAACAACAGAGTTCAATACAGAATTATTGATTAGCAAAAGCAACACCGATGACGCCAAACCAGCAATGAAAGCGATATTTGCAATTCTTCCAAAAAACAAATCTGTCTTGGAATAAAATTTCATCAACTTTTTATTTTTTGATTTTTCAAATTCATTCCAATTAAAATCTACAGCGTCCATTGGTATATTCCTAAACACTATATCTTCCTTATTTTTAACTTCGACCTCTCCGCCAAAATACAAATTATCATAAAGCTCATCTCTTTCTTTGCCAGCCATCTTTGATGATGGAAAAGTATAGTTAGCCTTATTGGCTGAGATTATATATTTTCCAGATTCCACCAAAAAACCAAACCTACCATCAAGGTCAGTGATAGACGTAGAAACATCTTTACCATCTGCTGTTTTTAAAGTCACATAAACAGGGTCTAGCGGTTGTTTTGTTATGGAGTCATAAACTGTACCCCATGGTCTTTTCTTTCTCCTGTACCCCATTAAAGCCGGTATTAGATTCCAAATTCTAAGTGGCACAGAAACCACTCCAGCCATAAGCCCCGGCTGAAGAATACCCAACAAAAATGCCGATAAAGCAAATCCACCAATAGCAATAGGTGCTAACGTTTTTTCCGGCGACTCAAATATTAGACTATAAATATTTGAAAGTATGCCGCCTGCAGACGAAGTAACAGGAGTAACAACCGTATCCAGGTCAGTTTGTACAAAATCACAGCTGCCGTCATTTTCTGTTGCGAGAGAATTATAATTCAAAGCGCTCGGATTGGTGCAGCCCCAAATTTGCTCACTATCATTATTATTGTCATCAAATATTTCTGGGTTACCTATTACTGGTGGCGTAGAGGTCGAGGCGTAAACACAAGAATTATTACTATGCTCTGCCAGAGAATTAAAGTTAAGCGCAGTAGGATCGGTACAGCCAAAAACGCCATACAAGCAAGATCCATCATAAACGGTTGCAAAACTGTTGTAGTTACCGGCCGTTGGGTCAGTACAGCCAGGTATTGCTCCTGGGGTGTATAAACATGATCCATCGTCAGATATGACGCTGGAATCATAATTGGTCGCATCCGGATCAGTACAGCCAAGCATTTGATTTGGCGGAGGGTTACCACCACCTCCCCCGCCAATAACAACCGAGCCGCCGCCCGAAGAAGCTGGATCATTAAAAGAAATTGAACCGGTGTAAGTATATCCAGTAACGCTTATTGCATCCTGCTCCAGGACAAAAGCATCATCTAAAAAGGTTATTGTTAGATCTGAAACACTGTTTGAACTATTGTGAGACAGAGCGCTTCCAGAAAATGTCAGGGTTGCAATCGTGCCGTCGTTGTTAACTGTCATTTCTGGAGTTAGTCCCACTGGAACATTTTGTAAGGTAAAGTGAACACCTTCGGTTAGAACACTACCAGGATTAACAAAAGTATCATTTGTAATTTCTATTATAATCTCTCCATCAACTGATCCAGTGTTACTTGATGATTCATTTAGGGAACCGGAGTATTCGAGTTCGACCTCTATTAAACTCGCCAAAAACATACCAGTAGCATTGATCATAGAAGAAACAAGGTTGGTGGCTTCTGAATAGAATACAATATATTGACCATTGGCTGAGATTGAAGAAGTATAAGATTCGCCATCCCCCTCATCACCGTCAAAACTGGTTGAAACTCTGACGGTCTTTCCGGTTACTGTGTCGTGTCGAAAGACGTCAGAAACTCCGTTTGCATCATCTGGAACCAAGTTTGTGGCATTCGAATAGAAAGCAATATATCTACCATGGGATGAGATTG
>CAZKOZ010000002.1:0-7002 GCA_964554525.1 uncultured Candidatus Saccharibacteria bacterium
GCGGAATGAACACTTTTTCCACCTTTACTTATTTCTTCAAAAGAATCCCTTGAAACTCTGCTTTTTTTAGGGATCATGGCAATTTAAATTATCTTGGTTTAGATACGGTCAATTTTGTTCGTCCTTTTCGGCGACGATTTGTCAGGATTTTTTTACCGCTTGTAGTTGACGTTCTCGCCAAAAACCCGTGTGTTCGGGCGCGCTTTTTCTTTTTTGGTTTATATGTGAATGACATAAGTGAGGGCAGTATATACTAGACATAAAAATAAATCAATGGCTAATACTAAAAAACTTTTCAAAACTTTTGGCAATGAATTATAATTAAGTTTATCCACAAGTTATAAACATTTTTGTTTATAAAAAGTTTTTCCACAAAAAGATTATAATGTGTTTGATTTTAATTTTAACTTAACAAACCATGGTTGATAATAAACAAATCTGGGATAGCTGTTTGGCTGAAATTGAAAATAATATTTCAAGGGCAAACTTCGTTACATGGTTTAAAAACACAAAACTTATTAAACAAGACAGCGGAACAGCTTATGTGGGTGTTCCTAATGAATTTGTTAAAGATTGGCTTAAAAATAAACATGAAAAACTTATACTAAAAGTTTTGATGGGTTATTCCAACAACATAAGAGGTATTGAGTTTAATGTATATAAATACAACCCCAACAAAAAGGATAACTCTGGCGATCTATCAAAAAATATAATTCAAAGCAACGAATTACCTTTGAACAATCTTTATATAGACAAAAAAGACAATCTAAATCCAAGATACGTTTTTGATTCTTTTGTTGTCGGTTCGTTTAACGAATTAGCTTATGCCGCCTCTCAGGCAATAATTAAAAAGCCCGGAGCGTCTTATAATCCATTTTTTATTTATGGTCCAACAGGTCTTGGAAAAACTCATCTTATTCAAGCAATAGGAAATGCTATAAAAGATAAATTTCCGGATAAATCTATCCACTATATAAATCTCGAAAAATTTGCTGTTGATTATATTAACTCCTTGAAAAATAAAAATCCTAATGAATTCAAACAAAAATACAGACAGTATGATGTTTTGATAATGGATGATGTTCAATTTGTTTCAAACAAAGAAAAAACTCAAGAAGAACTTTTTCACTTGTTTAACAATCTCTACGAAACAAATAGACAAATAATATTTTCATCAGATAAACATCCTAATTTCATTCCGGGTCTTGAAGACAGACTTAGGTCACGTTTTGGTTCTGGAATGATTGTGGATGTTAGCGAACCCGATACCGAGTCAAAAATGGCTATAATTAAGGCTAAATTAGCTGAAAGTGGGGTTGATTTGTCTGATGATATTATTGAATATGTGGCTCTTTCGATAAACGGCAGTATTCGAGAATTAGAAGGAACAATAAACACTATAGTCTGCCAAGTTCAATTCAAGAAACGAGACTTAACTCTTGTTGAAGTAAAGAAACTAATAAAAAATAATATAAAACCGAAGAAAAATGTATCAATACAAAATGTTGTTAAGGTTATAAGTGAATTTTATGATTTGAAAGAAGATTTAATATACGAAAAAACAAGAAGGAAAGAGATAGTTAAAGCAAGACAAATAATAATGTATATTTTGAGAGAAGATTTCAATGTCTCTTACCCTCTTATAGGACAAAAACTTGGGGGAAAAGATCACACTACCGTCATTCACTCATGCCTTAAGGTCAAAAATGATATTAAAGAGAATCCAAAAATTATTGAAGAGTTGGAACAAATTAGAATATTATTTAGTTAATTATTTGTTGATAAGATTGTTGAAAACATTATGATAACTTATAACAACTAAAATTATTTTAAATAAAAAGATAATTTTAATAGCTAAAAAATATTTTAATGGTTGAGTTTTAGGAAATATTATAACTTTATAAACATCTTTGATTTATGAATAGAGGTTGTAAATAAAAATCTTTACGAGGTTTTCAACATTATCAACATAGCTAATAGTAATAGTAAATTTAAAATAAGATTTTATACATTTAACTAAATTAATATGAAATTAGAATGTTCTGCAGAAGCATTAAAGGAAGTTGTTTCTCAAGTAGAGAAGATAGCAAGCAAGAATTCAGCTCTTGAGGTGTTAGGGTCTGTCCTTTTAACCGCCACAGGAAAGTCTCTTAAACTTAAGGCAACAAACTTGAGTTTGGGTATAGAAATAGAAATTCCGGCAAATATTTTAACGGAAGGAGAGGTTGCTATTGAAAGTGAAGTATTAAACGGAACCATCTTAAATATATCAGGTGAAAAAGTAGTCAATCTAGAAAAGAAGGATAACAGTTTGGTTATATCAAACAAAAATAATTCAGTTGTCCTGAAATTGATTCCTAGCGATGATTTTCCAACTCTACCAGAGATTGATGGTAACAGCTTTGAAATCTCGTCTAACGATCTTATAGAGGGTATTAAAGCTGTTTTTTACAGCTCTGCCGTATCGGATATAAAACCGGAAATGTCTTCTGTTTATATTTATACAAACGAAGACAAAATTTATTTTGTGGCTTCCGATTCTTTCAGACTTGCTGAAAAATCCTTTAAAAATAAGCAAAATATTGAGATAGAAGGTATTTTAATACCTTATAAAAACATCATTGAGATTATTAAGATATTGCCAATCTATAAAAACGATATAAAGGTTATATATAACAAAAATCAGATTTCTTTCACATTTCCCGGATTTTATTTAACTTCAAGGATAATAGACGGAATTTTCCCTGATTACAGACAAATTATTCCAAAAGAATCAGAAACAACAGTGATTGTCTTAAAAAATGATATACAAAATGCTTTAAAACTTTCAAATGTTTTTTCTGACAAGTTTAATCAAATAAATATTCTAATTAAACCTAAAGATAAAATTTTTGAAATAAATGCTGAAAATAAGGATATTGGAGAAAATAAAACAAGGCTAGAAGGTTCTCTAAACGGAAAAGATATAGAAATGAGACTTAACTTGAAATATTTTTTAGATTGTTTTAATTCTATCAAAGATGATTCAATCGTTTTGAATTTTAATGGAGCGAACAGACCTCTTATTGTTAGGAGTAATAGCGATAAAACATTCCAATATCTAATAATGCCTATGAATAGGTAAAAAATATGTTTAAAATAAGTGATTTTTTAGGTAAATATAAAAAATCTGTTTTAGACACAGAAGTTGAAAATAGTATTTTAAGAAAAATTTTTCTGAATGTAGTTGGTTATGAATTTAATGATAATGATTTTAAAATTAAAAATGGAGTCCTTTTTGTGAAAGGGGATTCGTATTTAAAATCAGAAATTTTTCTTAGAAAAGACCTAATAATAAAGGATATTAAAAAAAGCGGTATAAGCAGGAATATCCTTGATATTAAATAGATTAAGCATCTATTACAGAGAAGTAAGTTCTGGCTTCTGCTTTATTATAAACACTGTCTCTTATAATAACTTTTAGTTCGTTTAAAGACTCGATATTTCCAACTTGAGAAGGTGAGAAAGAAAAATTAAACGGAGTGTTTTTAGTATTTCCCAAATAGAAGTCGTTAACAAATATATCAAAAGATTCAACAGGGAATGAAACACTGTAATCCAACTGTATCTGAATTTGATCGTTCATTTGATAAGATTCATTGTTCGATGGGAAGATAATTTCAATTTCAGGCAGCGTTTCTTCTGTGTGTATGTTGTCATACGTCACCGGAACATCATTATCTGTTACAGTTTGGTATCTGCCCTTGTTTATATTCCACCAATTTTGGACGGAATATTCCCAATTTTCATACTGTCTGCCGCCCGGGTTTTCTGGCGATGGTCCTGTTGGATTGTTTCTGTCTATCCAGTGAAGTTCGTTGTGGACATTGGTCACAACAAGTTCTTTTATTGTTTCTTCAGGAGTATATTCCGTTGCCAGTCTTCCGCTTATAGAGTCAATCAAAACACTTTTTCCTCCCATCCAAACTCCTCTCATTATTGGTTTAACTGAAAGAGAATTATCTATAAAAGGTGGATTAAAATCTTCGTTTGGAACTTTTGTTAATGCATAATCCATGAATTCTCTCCAGAGTCTTCCCGATATTGCAGACCCTCTTTTCATTTCGGAGTTGTCATTATTTCCAGACCAAACACCAACAACAAGATTTGGGGCATATCCCATCATCCAAGCATCTTTGTTGTTGTTTGTTGTTCCTGTTTTACCAGCAACATCTCTTTGTCCAAAATACATAAATGAATTTGTTCCAAAAAGAGCTGTCCTAGCATTATTGTCAGAAAGCATGTCTGAAATTATTCTCGCTGCATTTGTTTCTAAAACTATTTGTCCGCGTGGTTCTTTAGCTTCTTCAAGGATATTACCGCTCGCATCTTCTATTTTTATTATAGATTGCGGTTCGTAACGAGTTCCTTCTGTAGCAAAAACACCATAAGCTGAAGTCATATCCAGCAGAGTTACTTCTCCACCTCCAAGAACCAAAGTAAGTCCATATTGATTGGCATCACCAAGAGTCTTAATACCCATATTTTTAGCTGTTCTCAGTGAATCATTTATTGTTGTAAGGTAAAGCAATTTCACAGCCGGGACGTTTCGCGATTCACCAAGCGCCTGTCTTAGAGTTACTGGACCCAAATATGTGCTGTCGTAGTTTGATGGACTATAACAGTCACTTTGTCTACCGCTCATAGCAGTTCCTTGAGGATTACAAGTTGTTTGAAATTCTGTTTTTGTATCAAACAAAACACTGTCCGGAGTAAATCCTTTTGTCATGGCAGTTGCATAAATAAACGGTTTAAAAGATGACCCCGGCTGCCTTTTAGCTGTTGCTACGTTATATTTTCCGTCGATTTCTTCGTCAAAATAATCACGAGAACCAACCATCGATAGTATTTCACCTGTTTTTGGATTCATGGCAACAAGTCCGGCATTCGAAGCGTTCCAAAGCTCTTCATTTTCTTTGGCGTGTTTATTTACAATTTCTTCTGCCTTTTTTTGCAGATCGTAATCTATGGTTGTTATAACTTTCAAACCACCTAATTCCACAGCATCTTTTCCGTATCTTTGCTCAAGATATTCACGCACATAAAAAACGAAATGCGGAGCTTTGATGCTAAAACGACCCTGCGGCAAAAACTCCACCTCTTCCGCCACGGCTTCGTTGTAATCATCTTCCGTTATTTTTTCTTGTTTAAGCATTTCAGAAAGAACAATATTCTTTCTTTCATCTAATTTATCTTTATTATTTCTGTAGGGTGAATAAAATGTCGGGGCTTGAGGAATAGCCGCCAGATATGCAGATTCAGCTATTGTCAGCTCAGTTGGAAGTTTGCTAAAAAAGTAATTAGCTGCCTCTTTTATGCCGTATATGTTTCCTCCATAAGGAATTTCATTCAAATATGTTGCCAAGATGTCATCTTTTGGCATCTCTCTTTCAATTTTTAAGGCCAAAAACCATTCTTTAAGCTTTCTAGAAACTCTTTTTTCGTTTGTAAGGAGGGAATTTTTAACAACCTGTTGCGTTATTGTCGAACCACCCTGTGAAAAATCTCCAGTTTTTAGATTAACAAAAACCGCTCTTAAAAAAGATTTTAGTTGAATTCCTTTGTGTTTATAAAAATCCTTATCTTCTATGGCAATAGTGGCATTTTTAATATTCTCTCCCATTTCTTCTAGAGGGATAACGGTTCTCTTTACGTCCTGGTGAATATCAAAAAGCAAAACCTCTCCGGTTCTGTCATATATTTTTGTTGATCTGGCAACCCTCCTTTCGTCAAAAGAACGAAAATCCGGCACACGCAGGGTTGCCACCCACACAATTGTAAATCCTGCAACCAAAAGACCTACACCCAAAAATATTAACCCCACGTTTACCACATGGTGTTTTTTCTTGTGAGACTCAGTTTTCTTTTTTAGCTTTTTTATCATTCTTTTAAATACTACCAGTAAAATGATTTTTCGTCAGCTGTATTTAAGACGAAAAGGTGGAAAGCATATTACTGAAGGATAAAGAATTTGCAACGATTTACCGGAATCGCCCAAAATGCTAAAATTCCCACATGGCAAAAATAATTACTGATTCTAAAAAAATTGAAGAACTTTTGAGTCGTGGGGTTGAGGAAATTATCGACAAAGAAAATTTAAAGAAAAAGCTGCTTTCCGGAAAGCAGCTTCGAATCAAGCTTGGAATAGATCCAACAAGTCCAAATTTGCATCTTGGTCGTTCTATTCCACTTTTGAAACTTCGCGATTTCCAAAACCTGGGACACAAGGTTGTTTTTATTGCCGGAGATTTTACTGGAATTATCGGCGACACTTCCGACAAAGATTCTGAGCGTCCAATGCTTACAGAAAAAACAATCAAAGAAAATTTGAAAAATTACAAAAAGCAAGTTGGTAAAATTATTGATTTGAAAAAATGTGAATTTTACCAAAACAGCAAATGGTTGAAAAAGCTAGGATATAAAGATGTTGGAGAACACGCGAATATTTTTTCTTTACATCAATTTATCTCGCGTGAAAATATTGCCAAGAGATTAAAGGAGGGCAAAAGAATTTCTTTGCGAGAAGTTTTGTATCCGCTTATGCAAGGCTATGACTCTATCGCAGTAAAAGCTGATGTAGAACTTGGCGGAACAGACCAAAAGTTTAATCTATTGGCAGGGCGCGACATGCAAAAGGAATTCGGACAAAATCCGCAAGAGATTCTAATGACAAAAATTATAAATGGATTAGATGGCAGAAAAGCAAGTTCAAGTTGGGGTAACACAATCAATTTTTTAGACAAACCGGATAATATGTTTGGGAAAGTTATGTCGATGACCGATGATTTGATAATTCCTTACTTTGAGCTTGTGACCCGAATACCTCTTGATATGGTTGCTGAGCATGAAAAGTCGCTCTCCCTTGGTTTTAATCCAAAAGAGATAAAGCTAAAGCTTGCTTTTGAAATTGTCAGAATGTATCACGGAAACAAAGAAGCTGAAAAAGCTTGGAAGTCTTGGGAA
>CAZKOZ010000002.1:7012-14272 GCA_964554525.1 uncultured Candidatus Saccharibacteria bacterium
CTTGGGAAAATACTTTCTCTAAAAAAGAAACCCCGAAAAATATTAAAGAGATTGGGGTAAAGAAAGGCGAAAAACTTGGTGATATTTTGGTAAACAAAAAATTGCTTCCATCAAAAAGCGAATTTGCAAGAAGACTAAAAGGCGGCGCGATTAAAAATCTGGAATCCGGAGAAACCATAAAAGAAGACTTGGAAATTAAAAAAGACATAATAATTAAATTTGGCAAAAAAGATTTTGCGAGGTTTAAAATCTAGATTTGAAAGAAGATTAAAAAGAGAGCCCCGACCGCAACGCGGTCGGGGCTCTCTGGCAAACAAATCACTGTAAACTAAAAACTTTCTAATTCCATTCTTCCGGATCGTAACCGCCAGAATAACCATCCTCATCATCTAAATCATCGTCCTCGTCCAAATCCTCATCGTCAAAGGGATCTTTTTCACCGACGCTTTCATCATCTAAAAAATCCTCATTTAATTCACTTGCAAATAAATCTTCTCCAAGCAAATCTTCTTGATTCATATTCTTTACTTTTGATTATTGTAATTAGGGTATTTTTATCAAAAACACTTTTCTTTGGCAAGAGATTATCAAGAATATTTTGTGGATTATTCAAAATCTTGACTTACCTATTTTTTATGTTACCTTGATAAGGAAACAAATCTTCATGGTTATGAAAAACACATGGGAAGATTTCAGGGATTGGCTCGGGTCAGAGGGCGGGCAGTGGATCGGCTGGATTATGTTGTTTGCTCTTTTGCTGTTGTCATCGCTGTCATGTACAAACCCTATTCGATAAAGGCGCCACAAAGGGCGCCTTTATTTTGTTTTTTGCAAAAGAGTTATGACAAAAACCTCGTCATCATTTTCTGGAATTGTTATGTGGTCTTGATTTATAACCACCATATTCTCACCATAAAGATTTATTATTTCTTCATCAGTAAAGAAATAATAATGCACCCCGTCGATTTGAAATTCTCCACTATCTGATTTTGTCGGCGAAAAGTTTAAAAATTGCTTTGTGTTTCTAGAAATTGAAACGTTTAAAACATATCCACCAGGTTTTAAAACTCGATTAATCTCTTCTTTGTATTTTTTAAAATCTTGATTGTTTAGATGTTGAACGAGCCCAAAGTCTGTTACAACATCAAAAGTTTCGTCGGCAAAATTTATGTCAAAAACATCTCCAACGATAAAACGTATTTTGTTTTCAAGTCTTCGCCACTTAACTTCTTGGTTGTTGGTTTTAACTACGCGATCGATATAATCGATGCCTATAACCTTAAAACCAAGTTCAACAAAAGCAAAAGACCAAAGTCCGCGCCCGCTCCCGATATCAAGAACAAAACCCCCAGAAGGAATCATTTCTATCATTTCCAGAATTTTTTCCTTGTGTTTTTTGTGGGTCCAAATATCAGCGCCGGTTTTGTAAGCAGTTTCAAAATATTTTTTATTTTTCTCGTACAACATCGCACGAATATTTTAACATTTTAAATTTCAAAAATTTATTTAATTAGTGTATAATGCCTGTTGAAGCGTTCGCGAAGTCAAACCCAAAAATACACAACCATGGCGACCATACTCACCCTTTTGATCGTAGCTGTTTTTGTCGGGGTTGTTCTTCACAACGGGGCATCGGCTCCGGATGTGTATAGTTCTTGCGGGCCTGATCTCCGCAAGAACAACGAAGTTGCCGGTCGATACAAAACCGGCAGATGAACCCCCAGAGAACCTCTGCCGGGGTTCTCTATTTTTTCTTTCTACCGTGAAATTTTTTATGAACGTCTCGTAGTTGGCTGTCGGTTACGTGTGTGTAAATCTGAGTTGTGGCAATGCTCGCGTGTCCAAGCATCATTTGCACACTCCTAATATCCGCGCCGTTTTGCAAAAGATCTGTGGCAAATGAGTGGCGAATCACGTGTGGTGTAACCTTTTTAGAAATCCCGGCTTTGATTGCGTATTTTTTTACAAGCCTTTCAATAGACCTAGAAGTTAGCCTGGATTCTTTTTTTTCACTTTTGTTATTGCTAAATTGCACAAACATCGCTTCGGCAAAATCTTTTCTGCCTTTTAAATATTTTTTAACAGCATCACGCGCAGACTCGGAAAGAAAAACGACACGAACCTTTTCGCCTTTTCCACGAATTGAAAATTCATCTTTAGACAAATCAAGATCTCGATTAAGAGATGCGAGCTCAGAAACACGCAGCCCGGTTGAAAAGAAAAGTTCTAGAATCGCCCTGTCGCGAAGAGTCGAAACAGAATCTCCTTCCGGGGAATTTAAAAGCCTTTCGAGCTCTTCCTGGGTTATCAAATCCAAACTTCTTCCGGATATTTTTGCGAGCTCTATTTTGTCGGGTGTTAAAGTCTTTACTTCTCGCTTCATCATGTATTTCAGAAAAACACGGAGAGCGATTAAATGATAGTTTTGGGTATTTTTTTTGAGATTCGCTTGGGTTTGTCCTTTGACTTTTATTCCGGGCTGTCTGTTTAGATAGATGCGAAATTCGCGAATTTTATCATCCGTTATATCTGAGACATCTTTAATATTTGAAAATTCAAAAAAACGCGCCAAATATCTGTCGTAGTTTTCAACCGTCTTTAAGCTTAGACCTTTTTCAATTTCCAAATATTCCAAAAATTGTGTTTTCGCAGAACCCGCTTGCATGGTTTTTATTTTATCACACCTAACGTCGGAAAATTTTAAAAAGGTAATCAACTTGACAAAACCAACCCTTTCATGCTATTATCTGCCAAGTTTCGCAATCGGAAATTTTAATAAAAGGGATTTTTAAAAGCCTTGCGAAATGGATTTTTATATAGTAATATCCGAGCTATGCTAAAAACAGCTAAAAAACAAAAAGTAATCAAAAAGTCGGCGATTCACGAAAAAGACACTGGATCTTCCGAGGTTCAAGTTGCCCTGCTTTCAGAGGGAATCAAGGAACTTTCTTCTCACTTGAAGACTCATAAAAAAGATAATCACTCAAGACGAGGGCTTATCAAGATGGTTTCAAAGAGACGAAAACACCTAAAATATCTTGAAAGAAAGGATAAAGTGGCTTACGACAAAATTGTTGCTGACCTAAAAATCAGTTAATGAAAAATAAAAATCCCTTTTTAAAAAGGGATTTTTATTTTTTAAGATGTTACTATATAGAGGGAACTTATTCAGATCTGTCCTCCTGAATAAAATATTTTTTTAATAATTTCGGCAATTTTAATAAATGCTAGTTTCTAAAAACTAGCAACAACTAACTAAAAACTATTTATGATAATAAAACATAAGGAACAACGTGTCGGGATTTTTATAGACACGCAAAATCTATACCACTCGGCAAAAAATTTATACGGTCACAAAGTAAACTTCGCAAAGATTGTTGAAGACGCTTTGGCTGGCAGAAAACTCATTCGCTCAATCGCGTATGTTATCACTTCTGAAGCGGGTGACGAACAAGGTTTTTTTGAGGCTTTGCACAAAAACGGAATTGAAACAAAGACAAAAGACCTGCAAGTTTTTCTGGGTGGCGCCAAGAAGGGCGATTGGGATGTCGGACTTGCGGTGGATGCCATCACCATGGCGCCAAAGCTCGATGCCGTGATTATTGTTTCAGGAGATGGAGACTTTGTCCCGCTCGTGGAATATCTGCAAATCCATTCCGGTATTCAGGTGGAAGTCGCATCTTTTTCGCAATCTTCATCACAAAGGTTAATAGAGGCGACAGATGATTTTATGGATTTATCTTTAAACCCGGAAAAGTATTTGATTGGATTTCGCCCACGAAGAGGGAATAAAAGAAAACAAAATAATCAAAACAAGGACAAGGGAAATGTAACGATAACCCGCGCCGTGCCAAAAACAGGGAAGTAAAATTTAAGAGCAAAAGCCACCTGAAAGAGCGGTTTTTGTTTTTAGCCGTAACCCACTCAACACCTTAGCACCACCTCCATAGGAGTTAAGTAATCAATACCTCCATGAACTCTTTTGTAATTGTAATATCTCAAATATTTCTTCAAAGCGCAATTAATATCTTTAACATTGTTTGGAACCTTGTCTAGACATTCTTCTTGGATTGTTCTGTTTACTCTTTCAACATGAGCATTGTCGTTTGGTTTGCCAATTCTGGTATATCTATGGTTTTTAGATACTCTTTCCACAAACCATTTACCAAACTCAGGACCATGATCGCTTTGTATCATCCGGAAACTGAATTCTGATTTTCTCTCTGCTTCCTTAACAAAATCAACAGATGTTTTAGCATTCATTCTCTCATACGCCTTAGCATATGCCCACCTTGAATACACATCAATTAAGACAAATACATACAACCTTGCTTTTGCTCCAATCATCCGATGGATTGTATCAATTTCAACCAAATCACCTGATTTAAAGGCTTTTGGACGCTCTTGATGCGGATGATATCTTTTCCAGGGACTTCTCTTCTTGATTAAGTACCTTCTCTCTAAGGTTCGTTTAACCGATGACAAAGATACCTTCACTCCATCGTTTAGAAGCTCTCTGTGCACCGCCTCGGCAGAACGATTGTGTTCTCGTCTCTTGCTTACAATCTTTTGAACAATATCTTCACTTAATTGCTTTGGATGCGATTTAGGTCTTGAAGATATTGTCGGTATGGGGTGATTACCAATCTTTTCAGCTTTTCTCACCCATTTCATGACTGCGGTATGATGATATCCCAAACGTCTTCCAACCTTTCTGGCGCTCCAACCGCGCCTGACAAGTTGAACCGCTTCTTGTCTAATCCTGGGCATATTTTTGTTTGTTGTGTATGGCATACCCTAATGTTAATTCATTAAAGTGGTGCCAAGGTATTGAGCTAATACGTTTAGCTTGACAAAATAATTATTTATGATAGTTTTCTTGTAGAAACGGTCTTTACATTAACCCGTTCACGAGAGTGAACCCAATACCCTGTAATCATGGATAAGCTGACATTTAAGAGAATGGTTCGCAGAAGTTCGGCATGGAGAACAATGTCATTTGCCATGATATGCTCATGGACTGCCCCTGCATTATTTTTGGTGGGACTTCTCGTGCTTGCTCTTGTGCAGATACGAATTGACCCATCTGTTTCCGTTCCTGTTCTCGCTGTACTAATGGCGATGGCACTCTTGTCTCCGATCTTGGCATATTTTGTTGGGCTTATGTCCAACAAGTACCATGTTAAGACTATTCAAAGAATGCTGTCTGATGAAGAGCATTTCATTGGGTTTATACAGAACAGGATCAGTGCCTACAATAAAGCACTCTCTGGTGAGCTCAGTGTTTTTGAGTTTTACTCTGTTAAGTCCCCTAGCGAAGTATTTGACGAAAGGGTCGCCAACGCAACCCAAAAGGGGCGTCGTGAGGAGTCTTTAGCGAAGGTGCGAAAGATGGAGAGAGATATTCTCATTCTCCGGTCTGCCGAGCTCCGGAACCCTGAAGTTAAAGAGGAGCTTGAGAAGATCCAGAGTCTCATCGACAGTCTAGAGAGCTTTGACGCAAGGCACAGGGCCGACTTTCTTGCGCTTGAGGCTCGTATGGCAGATGAGCTCACCCTGCTTGTCAAAAAGCAGCACGACAGGGCTTGTCAGACACTAGAGGATAAGACTTCTAAAGTTCTGCGCATAAAGAAGTTTGCGTCTGAGTCCTACGGACTACGTTTTGATTAGAAGAAGTTGTGGGGATGGACCACCAACGAAGTAACGCCGCCCCGAACTGGGGCGGCGTTCTTGTTTTTCTGTGAAGAAAAACATATACTCAAATCATTAAAAGTTTAACAGTTTGTTTTTGGGCAAGTAGTGTTGAAACAGATGTTTCAATCCTAAAGCCTGAAGGCAAACTAGCCTGCTTTAGGCGGGCGAAATACAAACATGGTTAAAAAAGAATATTCAATAGAAATCGGAGGAAAGGAGATAAAAGCCACTTTTTCTGATTTGGTAGATCAAGCAAACTCTGCTGTGATTATGTCATGCGGTGAAACTCGCGTGCTTGTTACGGCTGTGATGTCAAAAGAAAAAAGTCAGACGGACTGGTTTAATTTGACTGTGGACTATATTGAAAAATTTTACGCGTCGGGCAAAATCGGTGGTGGAAGATTTATGAAACGCGAAGGCAAGCCGACAGACGAAGCGATTCTTGCTGGACGTGTAATAGACAGAACCTTGCGACCGCTTTTCAACCAGCAAATGGAATACGGCGTGCAAATTATCGCCACAGTTTTGGCGATGGACGAAAGTATTGATCCGGGAATTTTGGCAGTGAACGGCGCGTCGCTTGCGCTTCATGTTTCAGATATTCCTTGGAATGGTCCTGTTGGAGCTGTGCGTTTGATAGAGCAAGAGGGGAATTTAATTTTCAATCCATCTCAAAAAACGCGAAGCGCAGGGTTTGAATACGATTTGATTGTTTGTGGAAAGGAAGAAAAAATAAACATGATCGAGGCTGTGGCGTATCAAACTCCGGAAGATAAAATTTCTGAGGCGCTTGGAAAAGCTGAAATAGAAATTGCAAAACTTGAAAATTGGCAAAATGAAATTCGCGCTGACTTGGGGAAAGAAAAGAAGGTTCTAGAGACAGAACCAATGAATGAAATTTCCGCCAAAATTTTTGAAGAAAAAATTCGTCCGGTTTTAAAAGATCACGCCATAACTGGAGTGCCAGGAAAAGAAAAAATGGAAAGCCTGAAAAAAGTTTGGAAAGAGCTTTTGAAAGAAGCTTTGCCTGAAGCGGAAAGTTTCAAAAAAGAGATGGATTTTTTTGAGAGTGAACTAGATGCTTTGATTCATAAAGAAGCAGTTGAGAATGACAAGAGAGCTGACGGTCGCGGAATGGACGAACTTCGCGCAATTTACGCAGAGGCTGGAGGCTTTTCAAAAATGCTTCACGGTTCTGGAATTTTCTATCGCGGGCAAACTCACATTTTTACGGCGTTAACTTTGGGTGGCCCGGAAGATATGCAGTTGGTTGACGGAATGGAAGTTGAAGAAAACAAGCACTTCATGCACCATTACAATTTTCCTCCGTTTTCTGTGGGTGAAATGGGTCGCGCCGGATTTGTGAATCGTCGCGAGGTTGGACACGGAGCGCTCGCGGAAAAAGCTCTTGAGGTTGTTCTGCCAAGCAAGACCGAATTTCCTTACACTATTCGTCTCGTTTCTGAAGCGATGGCGTCAAATGGTTCAACATCTCAAGCTTCTATCTGCGCATCATCTTTGGCGCTCATGGATGGAGGTGTGCCGATCAAAGCGCCGGTGGCTGGT
>CAZKOZ010000003.1:0-9475 GCA_964554525.1 uncultured Candidatus Saccharibacteria bacterium
GTTATTGCAGGAAGTACTCGAGAAGGAAGATTTAGTGATAAAGCGACGAAGTGGATTGCTGAAGAGCTTGAAAAACAAGAAGGGGTTTCTGTTGAAATTCTTGACCTCCGTGACTATGAAATGCCGTTTTTTAATGAAGCAGCAAGTCCCTCTATGAAGCAAGAACCATACAAAAATGAAGCAGTTGCGAGATTTACAAATAAGATTGCCGAAGGCGATGCTTTTGTTGTGGTTACTCCGGAATATAACCACAGCACATCGGGCGTTCTAAAAAATGCCATGGATTGGGTTTACCAAGAATGGAATAATAAACCAATAGCGTTTGTCAGTTATGGCAGCGTTGGTGGGGCGCGAGCCGTTGAACAGCTGAGACTTGTTGCTGTTGAACTTCAGATGGCGCCGATCAGAAATGCTGTGCATATTCCCGGCGATCAATATTTCCCGGTGTTGTTTGGAAGCGCTGAAGCAAAAGATATGTTTGCCAATATGCAAAAGCAGGCAGATATTATGATCTCACAACTTTTGTGGTGGACAAAAGCCTTAAGAAACGCGAGATCATAAATTGAAAACTTTTTCACAAAAACACCCTCTTGGGGTGTTTTTGTTTTCTGAATAAAATAATGAAATTTATTAATTTGACTATTTTGTTGGTTTTTGAGATAAATGTAAAAAACCAACCTGATGAGCAATTTTGAAAATCTGACGATTGCAGAACTTGCAGAGTGTTTGGCTTTGCCGCACTGTCCACGGGGTGTTTATGATACCCTAGACAATTATGATCTGGAATTAGTTAGGCAAGCCTACAATGAGTTAACCCCTGGTTCGGGAAGAGAAGTTCTTTTTTTGTATATGATAGGTAGATCAGACTATAATTCTGGTTCTCATGCCCATACGGAAGGGGTTGATGGGGACGGCAGAGTGTCATTGATCGAGCCGTACAATTAGCGCAACTTTGGTTGCGCTAATTTTGTCTTTACATGTTTTGTTGTAGAATAAAGTCAGACATGTCAAAAAAAGAAAATAATTTTTTACAAAAAATTGAAAGAGTCTTGGAAAAGGTTCAGAAAGTTTCGTGGCATTCACTTTCCGTCAATGATGTTTTTCTTAGATTAAAATCTTCGCCAGAAGGGTTGTCTCAGGATGAGGCAGAGAATAGATTGTCGTTTTATGGTTTTAATGAACTCCCTCAAGAAGAACCCGAATCAGTCTGGAAACTTATTTTAAATCAATTTAAAAGCCCGCTTATGTATATCATGCTGGCGGCTTTTTTTGTTTCCATTTTTATTGGAAACATGGGAGAAGCGATTTTTATCGGTATTGTTATGGTAAGCAACGCCATTGTTGGATTCTATCAAGAATACAAAGCAAATTCTTCAATCCTTGCCCTAAAGGGTGTTATTAAATTGCGCGCCAGGGTTCTTCGCGCCGGTAGAGAACAAGAGATAGAAGTTAGAAATATTACTCCTGGAGATATTTTGGTTATTCATGCCGGCGACAAAGTTGTTGCCGATTGTCGCATTTTGGAAGCAAGTGGTCTGAAAGCAAACGAAGCTAGTTTAACTGGAGAATCTAAGTCAGTGGAAAAAAGCGCTCACAAACTAAAAGAAGACACGCCCGTGTCAGATCGGTCCAATATGGTATTTATGGGAACTTTTGTGGAGGAAGGTTCCGCCAAGGTTTTGGTTGTAGAAACTGGCACAAAAACAGAATACGGCGACATCGTCAGACTCCTTAAAGAAACACCGGAAGAAGCTACCCCTCTTCAAAAAACGATGCTTTCACTTTCAAAGATCATTGGAGTTTTTATTTCGATCTTTGTTGGCATTATAATTTTGGAGGGATATTTAAAAGGGTTACCTTTTGCTGAGATATTTTCAACAGCCTTAGCTCTTTTTGTCTCTGCCATTCCGGAAGGGCTTTTGCCGGCGGTTACGATTGTTTTGGCAATAGGCATGAGGAGGATTTTACATCACAAAGGTTTGGTCAGACGTTTGGCTTCCACTGAAACACTGGGTGGTGTTACGATTATTTGTACCGATAAGACTGGAACATTAACCGAGGGCAAAATGACAGTTAGTCGACTACTTTCTTTGGAAGGAGATTTTGAATTTGACCATAAAAAAGTTGGACCAAAGAGTGTTTCGGAAGTAAATAAAATGATTTTACAGATTCCAACTTTTACCAACGACGCTTTTATTGAAAACCCAGAAGCTAGTTTGGACGATATTGTTATTCGTGGACGTCCGACCGAAATAGCCTTGCTTAAGGCGGCTTTTGCTTTGGGGATTGATAAATATAAATTAAACAAAAAACACAAAGTTAAAGATTCGGTGTTTTTTTCATCGGAACGTAAATTTTCTGCAAGTTTAAGAAAAATGCCAAATGGTAGTGATAGACTTTTTGTTATTGGCGCGCCAGAAAAGATATTGTCCTTGGCAACCGATTTTTTAGGTGCTGATGGCAAAATATATAAGGCTTCTTCCCCGGAGGCGCAAGAAATGATTTTAAAAATGGAGGAGATGATTAATGATGGTTATCGTTTAATCGCTTCAGCCTATAGAGAATTTGAAAATATTGGTTATAAAAATCTAGAAGATGAAGTTGGTAATCTCACTCTTGTTGGATTTATCGCGCTGACCGACCCTGTCAGATCTGATGTTGCCGAAGCATTTCGTAAAACAGAAAAAGCCGGCATAAAAACTGTCATAATTACAGGTGATCATAAGGCGACCGCGCTTGCCGTTGCAAAAGAGATTGGTTTGCCGATTTTGCCGGAGCAGGTTTTGGAGGGCGCGGAAATCGAACACATGTCTCCCGATGAGCTGGGGAAGCGTGTTGCCGGCACTCTGCTTTATGCCAGAGTTTCTCCACGTCATAAATTGCAAATAGTGGAAGCGTACCAAAAACATGGGGAAGTGGTGGCAATGTTTGGGGATGGTGTTAACGATGCTCCCGCGCTTAAAATGGCTGATATCGGTGTGGCGGTCAGCAGTGAAGTCGATGCCGTGCGTGAAGTTGCGGATCTGGTGCTTTTAGACAGCGGTTTTAATACTGTTGTTAAAGCAATAGAGGGTGGGCGAGTTATTTTCAGAAACATCAGGCGTGTTTTTCTATATCTTATTGTCCAGGACTTTTCGCAATTTTTCCTGTTTTTGATTGCTATTGCCCTTGGTTTGCCGTTGCCACTCATAGCTACACAACTTTTTTTCATAAACATCGTAGAAAGTGGACTGCCCGACATTGCTTTAACAACGGAAGAAGATAAAGATGGAATTATGGATGAACCGCCACGTAAGCCGGGTGAATCGATTTTAAATAAGCCGTCTTTTCGTTGGATGCTTTCTATCTTTGCTGTCAGTGGACTCTTTGCGATTGCATTTTATTTCTTTGTTCTAAAAATCACCGATGACATTGCCCTGACTCGAACAATGGTAATGCTTCTTATGTGTATGGAGTCCTTATTTTTGTCACTCTCGGTTCGTTCATTCAAAAAGCCAATTCTAAGAAGAGATATTTTAGGAAACAAATGGCTAACATCAGCAATCATCATAAGTTTTATAATGATTCTTTTTGCAATTTATTACGAACCTCTTGAAGGTTTGCTTCAAACCGTTTCTTTATCTTGGGCTGAGTTTCTATTTACTATCACGGTCAACATCTTCCTCATTTCTTTTGTCGATCAACTCAAGGTTAAGTTTTTTAATGGGCGATAGTGAACGCCAATATTTTCTTCACTCGAACCCTGGCATTTTTGATAGTTCTTCTTGCTTCGCCAAGGGTTGCTCCTGTCGTGGTTATGTCATCAATTAAAATAATTGTTTTCCCAGAAAAATCTCGACCCCGCTTTACCACAAAAGAATCCTTAATATTTTCAAAACGTTTTGTTTTGTCTTTTATTTTATTCTGAGAGATGTGATTTTTTGTCTTTATCAAAAAGTCTTGATCTATTTTGACAGATCTATCTTGCCCTTTAAGTTTCTTGGCAATCAAAACCGATTGGTCATATCCTCTTTTTTGTTTGTTTATTTTTGTCGTGGGTATCGGAACAAGAATACAATTTGTGGTTTCGAGGGAATGAAGATTTTTGAACTTTTTAAATTCAGTCAAAATAGCGCTTTCCAGGTCGTTTAAAACAGAGTATCCGCCTTTGAATTTTAACGCCAATAGAGATTTTCGGATCACTTTGTTTTCGTAGGGAAATATCGAGTATATCCATTCCTCACCACTGTTTCTTGCAAGCGGTATTTTCTCTATGCATTTGTCGCAGGCCCAATATCCCCATTTTTGACACCCAAAGCATTTTTTGGGGAAAATGTACCTTAATATATTTTGAATAAAACGGCTCATGTTATTAACACTGTGTACCATTATATATAATTTATTTTGACATGGTATAATCTACCCAATTATGGCAAATCCGTTAAAAGATATTTTGGGCACTTTCTCCGGTCTCTTGAAAACAAGCGAAGGCAAAAGTGCCATTGGCGTAGATATAGGATCATCTTCGATCAAAGTCGTTCAGATAAAAAAGGAGCGTGGTCGCGCTGTTTTGGAGACCTATGGATCGCTCTCCACAGGTCCTTATGCTGGTGGCGCGGTGGGTCAGGTTGTGCCGGTTAGCGAGGAACAGCTCGTCCTTGCTCTCGCCGATCTTTTGAAAGAATCAAACGTTACAACAAAAAACTCCGCCCTTTCCATTCCGGCAGCTTCTTCTTTGGTTTTTTTGGTGGAGCTTCCATCAACTGTTCAAGAAAAAGATTTATCCATGATTATTCAAACAGAGGCTCGGAAGTATATCCCCGTCCCAATCACAGAAGTTTCTCTTGATTGGTGGGTTGTGCCCAAAAGATTAACCGCAGATGTAACAGATGATTCTCCGTTGCCAACCAAAGAAGAGATAAATGAAGAAACCCTGAAAGTTCTAGTGGCTGCAATTCACAACGACACTTTGCATAAATATCAAGGTTTGGTTTCTGATTCAAAACTTCAGACCGATTTTTTTGAAATTGAAATGTTCAGCAACACAAGAGCTGTTATCGGGCAGGACCTTTCAAATATCATGATAATAGATGTCGGCGCCTCGAAAACCAAGATTTCAATTGTTGACCGCGGTGTTATTCAGGACTTTCACATCATCAACAAAGGTTCTCAAGATATAACCACGTCTCTTGCAACCGGTCTTCAAATTCCTTTTATCGAAGCGGAAGAGATGAAGAAAAAATTTGGCCTTGATGAAAACCCAAAAACTCCAAAGGCTAGAGAAATTATACAATCAACACTTGAATATATATTTTTTGACATAAATAATGTAGTATTAAATTACGAAAAGAAGTATAATAAAAGCGTGAGTAAAGTTATACTGACCGGTGGCGGGGTTATGCTGAAAGGTTTTCACTCCTTGGCACAAACAAAACTCGGAACTCAAGTTGTGCTAGGTAATCCGTTTTCAAAAATTCAGTCACCGGCATTTCTTGAAAATGTTTTAGCCGAATCTGGTCCGGAGTTTGGGGTGGCGGCAGGACTTGCGCTTCGTAAATTAAGTTAATTTTATGGATAAAGAATTTCAAACATCTTTTATACCAAAGAAAACAATCGAACAGCGACCTAAAAGCATAAAAAGCGGTGGCGGGCTCTTGAATGTTTTTGCTTTTATAATTTTCCTGGCATCAATAATCTCTGTCGGCGGCGCATATTTTTATAGAAACGGTATTCGGTCAGATATTGAAACATACAAAGTATCTTTGCAAAGAGCCAGAGCGGCTTTTGAGCCGAGCCTGATTACCGAGCTTCAAATTTTGGACAAAAGATTAAATGCTGCCACGAGTATTTTAGATAAGCACATTGCTGTTTCTCCAATCTTTGTTCTGCTTCAGGATCTCACCCTTCCAACCGTCAGATATTCTGATTTTAGTTATGTTATCGACGAGAGAACGAATCTTGTGAATATGCAGCTCAAAGGTGAGGCAAGGGGTTATAATCATATCGCTCTGCAGGCCGATCTTTTCAGCAAAAATAAATTTATAAAAAATCCGATATTTTCAGACTTTACACTTGATCAAATTGGAAACGTCGATTTCAATTTGTCGTTTAGTGTCGACAGATCTTTGGTGACTTATGATTCTTTTTTGGATAGAGAAAATCCAAGTTTATTTGAACAAGAAATATAAAATATGAGATGGTTTTTACCTTTAGTTTTAATAGGATCTGGTATTGCTGGCTTTTTGCTTATAACACAGCCGGTTTATAATGAAGCTCTTGTTATAAAAGAAGAGGCAGACACATACAAGGAAGCTTTGGCGAACTCAGAGATTCTCCAAAAGGAAAGAGACCGCCTAACAGAAAAATTCAACAGCTTCAATCAATCCGACCTTGATCGTCTTGAAAAAATAGTTCCGGACAGTGTCGACAATATAAAGCTAATTCTTGAAATACAAGAAGTGGCTCAAAATCAAGGAATCTTGATCAGCAATGTTGAATTTGAACCTGAGCAATTTGTCGACGCAACAGAAGCATCTCCTGAACAAACTCGAAGTCAGCAACAAGCAAATCTCAGAAGACCGGGTTCCGCCACCAATCTTGATTATGAAGTTTTTGATTTGGAATTTTCTGTTGCCGGCAAGTATGGAGCTTTTATTGATTTCATGAGACTTCTTGAGCAAAGTTTGCGAGTTGTCGATATTAAATCCATAGCTTTTACTCCCGGGACATCAGAAGATCGTGATAAGGTTTTTACAGATGATTATAGATATACCTTCAGAGTAAATACATTTAGACTTAAAGATATATGAGTACATTCTTAAAAACATTTTTAATATTGCTTGTCATCGTGGTTTTTGGCGCCATAGTGTACTTGCTTGTATCAGATACTGATTTTATTTCTTCTGGAAACACAAATAGTCCGCTTGCAACCAGCTCAGGACAGCCGGTCTCCGGTCTCGCCACTTCAAATACAGCGGCAGCGGCAATTGATGCTCAGGTTGTCAGTCAAGAATTCTTGACCCAGCTTTTAAATATAAGATCCATCAAATTAAGAGATGATATATTCAGTCGACCATCATTTATATCCTTAACTGATTTTACCATCCAGCTTATTCAACCAGGAAACGAAGGCAGACCTAACCCTTTTGCTCCCTTTGGTGTTGATGCTGTAAACATGTTTGAATCTCAAATTCCTTTTTCAGATGACGCTTTTGGAAATATTGATTTATCATCCGGTGGTTTTGGCGAAGCGCAGATGTTTTCATCGCCACCAATAATAGTTCCTCAAGGAGGTTCTAATAACTAAATTTTATTATGAGCTTTGTAAGAGAACTCGTAGAGCAAGGCTTGATCACTGAAGGTCAGTTAAAAGACCTCATGAAAGTTGCTGATGAAAAGTTCAACGGAGATTTGTCTTTGGCAATAGCAAATGAAAAAGATCTTGATCAGCAGGCCATTTTAACTTCGAAGGGGCGATATTTTGGTTTGCCCGAAGCCTCTATTGCGGGTCAAAAATTAGACCCGGTGCTTTTAAACTATTTGCCCGAAGAATCTGTTGTTCAGTATAAGATTGCTCCAATAGGAATTTCAGATGGGGTGCTTCATGTCGGTATTGTTGATCCTTCCAATACTCAAGCAATCGATGCTCTTCAATTTATTTCATCAAAAAATGGAATGCCCTACAAGCTTTTTGTTATATCCGAAAATGATTTTGCCGGTGTATCAGAAAGTTACAGGGGGCTTGGCGGCGAAGTTGATTCGGCTTTGTCAGATCTTGATTCCGAATTAACAAAAGCCGACGAAAGCATCTTGCAAAAAGAAAAAGCCACCGAGATAGACAAAAACAGAACAGTCGAAGAAGCTCCAATAATTAAAATCGTCGCCGTTATATTGCGTCATGCCGTTGAAGGTCGGGCTTCTGATATCCATATTGAAAATACAGGGGAGAAGGTCAAGGTTCGCTTCAGAGTTGACGGCGAACTTCACACCTCTCTTACTTTACCGACAAAAGTTTACAGTGGTGTCGTGGCTCGTATAAAAATTCTTGCCAAGCTTCGTTTGGATGAAAAACGCAAACCGCAAGATGGTGGATTTTCTGCAAAGGTAAATGGTAGAAAAGTTGATTTCCGTGTTTCAACCTTTCCTTCATATTATGGAGAAAAGGTCGTGATGCGTATTTTGGATACCGAAAAGGGTATCAAGACACTCGAAGATTTGAACATGTCTCCAGAACATTACAAAATGGTCAAAGAAGCTCTCAAAACACCTTATGGAATTATCCTCATCACGGGACCGACCGGTTCGGGTAAGACTACAACTCTCTATGGAATGTTGAACGCTCTCGACAAGGAGGGGAAAAACATTGTTTCTCTTGAGGATCCAGTCGAGTATGTTGTTGATGGAGTTAATCAGTCGCAAGTTATGCCTGAAATCGGTTATGATTTTGCCTCGGGACTTCGCTCCATTTTGCGACAAGACCCGGATGTGATTTTGGTTGGAGAAATTCGTGACAAAGAAACAGCCAAGCTTGCGATTCAAGCGGCGCTAACAGGTCACCTGGTGCTATCCACGCTCCACACCAACAACGCTTCCGGTGTTATTCCGCGTTTGATCGACATGGAAGTTGATCCTTATCTCATCGCTCCGACATTGATTTTGGCAATGGCGCAGCGTTTAGCCAAAGCCACCTGCGAAGATGCTAAAAAAGAAGTTCCCATGGATGATTCCACGCTTGCCATGATTCGTGAACAGTTTAAAGATTTGCCAGATGAGTTTAGATCAAAGCTCCAAATAAAAAACACGATGGTGCAAACGATTCCTTCCAAAACCTGTCCGTCAGGAACTCGTGGTAGAATGGCAGTGTTTGAAATGTTTCCGATAGACAAGGATATAGAAAAAGTAATTCTCGAAAATCCAACAGAGCTTGCTATTGCCGGGATTGCTAGACAAAAGGGAATGCTAACAATGCGAGAAGATGCCATTCAAAAAGCTCTAAAGGGTGATATCCCAATGCAGGAAATTTATAATTTTTAATTTATTTTTTATATGGAAAACCAATCAAAACTTAGCAAATTGATCGAAGCTGTTATCATCGCCGGCGGTTCTGACTTGCACATATCATCCGGGCGTGTTCCGTTCATGCGCTCGACCGGTTCCCTTGTTGCTATTGTCAACCAGGAACCTCTAACCCAATCAGAAGTTTTTGAAATGCTTAGAGAAATGGTTCCTGACGAGAGGAATATAGATAAATTCATGATTGAGCAGGAATTGGATTTTGCATATTCTTTTGGAGAAGATGCGCGTCTGCGTGGTAATGCTTTTTTTGAGAAGGGCGAAGTTAGTGTCGCCATGCGTTTAATTCCGCAAGTTAAAACTTTCAAAGAATTAAACTTGCCGGAGGGCTTGAGTCAATTTGCCTACAAAAAGCAAGGATTCTTTTTGATTGTCGGTCCTGTTGGGCAAGGAAAGTCAACAACCATGGCGGCGATTATAGACA
>CAZKOZ010000003.1:9485-11677 GCA_964554525.1 uncultured Candidatus Saccharibacteria bacterium
AGAACGCGCCGAGCATATTTTGACCATCGAAGAACCGATAGAATATATTTTTGAATCTAAAAAATCAATTATAGATCAGAGAGAAGTTGGAATTGATACAAAAAGTTTTGAGTCCGCGCTAAAATCCGCGTTCAGACAAGATGCCAATGTTATCATGATCGGTGAGATGAGAAGCCCTGAAACTATTTCTGCCGCCGTGACTGCCGCTGAGACAGGACACTTCGTAATTTCAACTCTTCACACCAACAACGCTTCTCAGACGATAGACCGTATTATCGACAGCTTTCCGGGACATCAACAAGATCAGATAAGAAACCAGCTTGCCAATTCGCTTTTGGGGATTTTTTCACAAAGACTTATTCCTCGCGTCTCCGGCGGTCTTGTGCCGGCATATGAACTTCTCATCAACACCAAAGCCACCGCCAATCTTATCCGCGAAGGTCGAACACATGAAGTTGATTTGATCATCGAAACCGAATCAGAGCATGGAATGATAGACATGAACAATTCTTTGGTTGATTTAGTCAGAAAGGGAGAGATTAGCGTTGATGATGCTCGTCGACAGTCGATTAACCCAAAAGCTTTTGATAATTTGCTTTAATCGCTTAAAATATAATTATGCTTTTTAAATACACCGCATTAGACAAAAATGGAAAAAAGACCCAAGGTGAAATAGATGCCATCAACAAAACAGTGGCAATCGGTTCTTTGCAGCGTCGCGATCTTATCGTCGTAACCATCAAAGGAGAATCGGATAAATCTTTTATACAGTCTTCTTTCTTTGAAAAAGTTCCGCTTCGCGACATTGTGATAATGTCTCGCCAACTCTCAACACTTTTTACTTCAAACGTCTCAGCTTTAAAAGCTTTCACCTTGCTTGCTTCCAACTCTGAAAACAAACTTCTTGCAAGTCAGCTTCAGCAAATAGGAGACGACTTGCAGGCGGGTTCTTCTATTTCAGACGCGCTAAGCAAATTCCCAAAAACATTCTCGGTTTTTTATGTGAACATGGTGAAGTCAGGCGAAGAATCCGGAAGGCTAAACGAAACTTTCCAATACATGGCGGATTATTTGGATAGGCAATACGCCCTGACATCAAAAATGCGAAGCGCTCTCGTGTATCCGGCTTTCGTTGTCGTCGTTTTTATTGCCGTGATGCTTCTTATGTTCACAATGGTTATCCCAAATCTTTCTCAGCTTTTGATCGAAGCCGGACAGGAGATTCCGCTTTACACCAGAATAATAATAGGCATTAGCGACTTTATTTTAGATTACGGTATTTTCTTGTTGATTTTCTTGATATTGGGTGTTGTCTATGTGGTTTGGTTTAGACGCAACGACCAGGGTAAAGAATATTTGGACAAAATAAAACTCGGTTTTCCGGTGCTCGGTCCTTTGTATAAAAAAGTTTATCTCTCGAGAATTTCCGACAACCTAAACACCATGCTTTCTTCCGGTATTTCTATAATACGTTCAATCGAAATCACTTCCGATGTCGTGGACAATTATGTTTACAAGGGTATTTTGAACGACACCAGCGAAGCTGTTAAATCCGGAAGCTCATTGTCCGGCGCCATGCAAAAGCACGAAGAAATTCCTCCGATTATGGTGCAGATGATTCAGGTGGGAGAAGAGACGGGTTCGCTTGGATCGATTCTTAAAACCTTGGCTGATTTTTATCGAAGAGAAGTCGACGATGCCGTGGATACGATGATCAGTCTTATCGAACCGATCATGATCGTTGGTCTGGCTTTGTGTGTGGGTATTCTTATGGCGTCTATTCTTATACCGATTTACAATATTGCCAGCTCTATTACGTAAAAAAGAGAGTGTCGCCAGTATAGTACAAAGAAATCCACAGTTTTTGTTTGCTTGAGACGAAGTATGGTATAATCATAACGTTTAGTAATTATTTAAAAAACTAATTAATTTATATGAATAGAAAAAGTCTACAAAAAGGTTTTACGTTGATTGAGCTTTTGGTCGTCGTGGCGATCATTGGTATTCTTTCTGCGATAGTGTTAACCGCTCTGGGTGGCGCGCGTAACAAGGCCGCCAATGCTTCATTACAAGGTAGCATGTCTAGTATAAGGGCAGCAGCAGAGTTATTCTACGATTCTAGTATACCTAGTAGTTTTATAAACGTCTGTACTGATGGGTCTGTGCAGCAACTTAGGATTGCTGCGGAGAAC
>CAZKOZ010000003.1:11687-12828 GCA_964554525.1 uncultured Candidatus Saccharibacteria bacterium
CGGAGAACCAATCACCAGATGGTCCTGGAAGCTCTCTTTGTGAGGAATCTTTCTCTTCATATGCTGTGGCAACCCAGATGAGAGATACTGGTTCCGGGGCTATATTTTTCTGTGTTGATTCCTCTGGATGGGCGGGTGTAATTACAGGAACTGCTGGAGTAGCTGGATCTGGTACTCCGTCTGATCCTTATGCTTGTCCGATTCCGTAGTTATTTGGTTGAACTTCAATCAAAAACACCCCGCTCGGGGTGTTTTTGATTTCCACTGTTTTAGTGTCTGTTTTATTTTTGTTTGCGATATAATGTAAACATGTGGTTAGTGCATATATTAGTTTTTGTGTTTGGTTCCATCATCGGTAGTTTTTTAAATGTAGTTATCGACAGGTGGAATACCGGTCGGGGTCTTGGAGGTAGATCAAAATGTGACGCGACAGGCAAAACTCTTCGCTGGTTTGAACTCGTTCCGGTTTTGAGCTACATGGCGCAGGGCGGCAAATCTCGTCACTCAAAAACACATCTCTCTATTCAATATCCCGTGGTGGAAATCTCCACCGGTTTTGTCTTTGTACTTATTTTCCAAAAATTCTGGCCTGTTGTGTTCAGAGCTCCGGCGGATTTTATGTTTGCTCTTTTGTTTTATTTCTTGATTTTTAGCTTGCTGATCATCATTTTCGTCTACGACTGGAAACACAAGATAATTCCTAACTGGTTTGTTTGGAAGTTCAATATTTTGGTTTTGGCGAATATAATTTTCTTCTATCCGTCATTTTGGCATATTGTTGCCGGACCGCTTGTCGCTTTGCCCCTGTTTCTTTTGTGGTTTGTCTCTCGGGGCAAGTGGATTGGTTTTGGCGATGTAAAGTTGGCGCTTGGTATTGGTTGGCTCTTGGGACTTTCGTCCGGTCTTGCGTCGCTGCTCGTTTCTTTTTGGATGGGAGCAATAGTCGGCATTTTTATTTTGTTGTTTAAAAATAGTAAAAATCATCAAATTCCTTTTGCTCCGTTTTTGGTAGCGGGAGCATTTATCGCTTTCTTGTACCATATCGACATGGCGACTATCAGCCAAATTTTTGGTGGAATTTTATAAAACATGAATCTTGATTTTTTTAAAAAACAAAATACGGCAGGTATGACCTTTATTG
>CAZKOZ010000003.1:12838-14077 GCA_964554525.1 uncultured Candidatus Saccharibacteria bacterium
CAACTGTTTTGTTCAACTACAGAGATTTTAGTAACGGAATCAAACTGCAAAATCTTTCTCAGGAAATAGCGCTTCAGGGCAAACGCGCCCAGATCTTGGCATCACAAGGAAGATTTCCAATTCTTTCTCAGTCGCAGATAAATAACGGCATAGCAAATTTTATACCAACTGATTGGGTTTCAAGTTATGGTCTGGCTTTTAGGCTCTCTGACCCGAAGTCTTTTGTTTTTTACTTCAATAGCCCTTATCACTATGATGCAGACTACGATCCTACCGAATCAAATTTCAACGCTTTGGCGCAATCAAGAAATTTATATCTTTGGGATTTTTTTACTGGGGGTGTTACTTGCGGAACACAGGAATCCGAGTGCATGGAAGAGATAAGAATAACCGATGGTTCGGTTATAGATATGATTTGTTTTGGAAGTGAGCCTCAAAGTGATCCGAATTGTACAACCGGTGTATTGGGTGACATCAATAGTGAGCTTTATATATCTTTCACAAGACCGTTTCTTGATGCGTATATCTTGAACGAAAGCCTTGTAAGTCAATCAAATGTTTTTATTAGAGTGTCTTCTCCGGATGGCGATCAGCATCGCTATGTAACATTTTGGTCGACTGGACAAATAGCTGTTAACTAATATGGAAATGTTTTTTAGAAAAAATAAAAAAGAGTTTGATGCAGAAAAGGGCGAAGGCTTCACTTTGATTGAAGTTATGATTTCAATCGGTCTTTTTACTGTTGTTATGATTGTCGGAATTACCGCAATTTTGAATGTTAACAACACCTACAGAAAAACCAGAACCATGCGTTCTGTCATCGATAATCTGAGTTTTGTTATGGAGGATATGGCGAGAAATATTCGTTTGGGTTCTAGGTTTAGGTGTTTGAATAGCCTAAATGTCTCTTCTATAGACGTGGAAGATCCCTTGGATGGTTCGAATTGCGCCGGTATTGCTTTTGAGCCTTTTTGGAATCCTGTCTTTGGAAGCAGCGAAACTGGCGAAAATGATGATCAGGTAATTTATTTTATGGATTCATCCGGCGTTTGGAAGACAATGTCTGGAGCATATCAGATTGACGTCAACCTAAAACCCATGACTTCTGTCAATGTTGTTATTGATGAAAATCTTTCCGGTTTTACCATTTATGGTTCCGATCAAAATGATGGAGAGCAGCCATCGGTGCTTATACGTTTGGGCGGCAGTGTCGTGGTTGGTAGCAACACAACAAAGTTT
>CAZKOZ010000004.1:0-729 GCA_964554525.1 uncultured Candidatus Saccharibacteria bacterium
TCTACGACCAAAGTGGCAGGCAGGTACCCTTTGAAAGGGATGCCAACAGGCTTGTTGTTTTGGCTGGCCCCGGTGTTTACCACATTGTTGTTACTGGCCTTTCGGGTCAGCAAAGAGCAACCTTGATGGTTACCAACTGATTCGCCTAAAGCGGACAGAAAAAACCCGCGTTTCGCACGAAGCGCGGGTTTTTGATTATCTAAAATTTAAAATATGTAAAATATGAAAGAAGGACTTGCATTTTTTTGAAGCTCATAGTAAAGTAGTGCAACTAGTCTTTTGAGACTTTTATTTTGTATATGGCGACAATCAGTCAATTAGTTAAAAACGGAAGAAAAAAATCTACAAGAGCGGTCAACACCCTGGCTCTTCGACGCGGGTTTAATTCAATAACCAATCGTCCAACACGATATGCTTCTCCTTTTAAGAGAGGTGTTTGTGTGAAGGTGACAACCATGACTCCTAAAAAACCTAACTCAGCGCTTCGAAAAATTGCCAGGGTTAGACTTTCTAATCATCACGAAGTTACAGCTTACATTCCGGGAGAAGGTCACGGATTGCAAGAACACTCAGTTGTTCTTTTGCGATCTGGTAGAATCAAAGACTTGATTGGTGTGAGATACACGATTGTTCGTGGCGTGCTTGATGCTGGCGGTGTTGATAAAAGAAGAAATGCCAGAAGCAAATACGGCGCTAAAAGACCAAAAGCCGAGGCAAAATAATCTACTT
>CAZKOZ010000004.1:739-13879 GCA_964554525.1 uncultured Candidatus Saccharibacteria bacterium
TATACTTACAACTTTCTAAAACATGCGAAGACCAATTAAAAAAAAGAATATAACAAGAGCTGAAAGAGTCTACAACTCTGAAAAACTTGCTAAGTTTATAAACTACGTTATGTATGACGGCAAAAAAGGAGTTGCCCGAAATGTGGTGTATAAAATGCTCGACATTGTTTCTGAAAAGACAAAGAATCCAAATCCTATGGAAGTCTTTGAGCTTGCTATTAAAAACGCTTCTCCGGTAATGGAGGTTAGATCAAGAAGGGTTGGTGGAGCCAACTATCAGGTTCCAAGAGAGGTTCGCGCCGAAAGAAGACTTCAGTTGTCAATGCGATGGATTGTTGAGGCGGCAAGAGGAAGAAAGGGAATAACTATGGCTAATGCTCTTGCTGAAGAGATTGTTTCTGCTTTCAACAATGAAGGCGCAGCAATCAAGAAAAGAGACGATACTCACAAAATGGCTGAGGCAAACAAGGCATTTGCCCACTTTGCTTGGTAATTTAAAACAGATTTTTGTTTATCATTAAAAATTTTTTGAAAAAATAATATATGAGCAGGGACTATCCTCTAGATAAAGTTAGAAATTTTGGAATCATTGCCCACATTGATGCCGGAAAAACCACGACCTCTGAACGTGTGCTTTTTTATACCGGGGTTTCTCATAAAATAGGCGAGGTGCATGAAGGTGAGACAGTTATGGACTGGATGGAACAAGAACAAGAAAGAGGTATTACTATTACTTCTGCCGCGACCACAGCATTCTGGAATCCAACATACATGCCAAAAGAAGACATTTCTAAAAAGTGTCGTTTTAATGTTATTGATACTCCAGGGCACATTGACTTTACTATCGAAGTTAAAAGATCTCTTCGCGTCTTGGACGGCGCCGTTGTTGTTTTTGATGGTGTTGCCGGAGTGGAGCCACAATCAGAAACGAACTGGAGATATGCCGATGAAAGCAACGTGCCAAGACTTTGTTTTATTAACAAGCTAGATAGAACAGGCGCGTCTTTTGAAAGATCTTATGAAAGTATTTTGGCTCGTTTGACTAAAAAAGCTGTTCGCTTGCAGATTCCAATCGGGCTTGAGGATAAGTTTGAAGGCATTATTGATATTCTAAGAATGAAGGCTTTTAAATTCGAAGGGGACAAAGGAAAGGATGTTGTTGAAATTGAAATTCCGGCGGAATACAAAGCCGAGGCTGAAAAGTTCAGAATGGAACTTATTGAGAGAATCGTTGAAACAAATGAAGACATGATGTCTGCTTATCTTGAGGGTAAAACAGATTTTCCTTTGGATGAATTGAAGTCAACTCTCCGCAAAGCTGTTATCAGAAATGAAGTTTTTCCAGTCTTTTGTGGTTCTGCCCTAAAAAACAAAGGCGTGCAGCTTGTTTTGGATGCTGTGATTGATTATCTTCCAAGTCCGCTTGATATTCCAAAGCCAAAAGGAATCAACCCTGACACCGGCGCTGAGATTGAAAGAGAAGTTTCTGATACTGCGCCTCTTGCGGCTCTGGCTTTCAAATTGCAATCAGACCCTTATGTTGGGCAGCTAACTTTTATCCGCGTTTATTCAGGAAAACTTGAAGCCGGATCATATGTTTACAATGTAACAAAAGGCACCAAAGAAAGAGTTGGACGTATTCTTCGAATGCACGCCAACGAAAGAGAAGAGGTAAAAGTTGTTTACGCCGGTGAGATTGCCGCTGCTGTTGGGCTTAAAGACACCACAACCTCAGATACTTTGTGTGATGAAGGTAATCCTATAATGCTTGAAAAAATTATCGCTCCGGAACCTGTTATCTCAATGCGAATTGAACCAAAAACCAAAGCCGACCAGGAAAAAATGGGTATGGCGCTTAACAGGCTTCAAGCAGAAGATCCAACTTTCCGCGTTTCTTCAGATCAAGAAACAGGCGAGACAATTATTGCCGGAATGGGCGAGCTTCACTTGGAGATTTTAGTAGACAGAATGAAAAGAGAGTTTTCTGTGGAAGCCAATACTTCTGCTCCACAGGTGGCTTTCAGAGAAACAGTCATAGGAACAGCTGATGTTGAAAATAAATACATCAAGCAATCCGGAGGACGCGGGCAATATGGTCACGTTAGAATCAGACTTTCTCCGATTGACTATTCTGTCCTGGAAGAAGATTTGCCAAAAAATACCACGCGAGAAGATGGTCTAGAATTTGTAAACTCAATCAAGGGAGGTGTTATTCCGCAAGAATATATTCCAGCTTGTGAAAAAGGATTCCGCGAGGGTATGGCGAGAGGTGTTTTGGCCGGTTACCCTATGACTGATATACGAGTTGATCTTTATGATGGTTCATATCACGACGTTGACTCTTCTGAAATCGCTTTCAAGATTGCTTCTTCTATGGCTTTCCAAGATGCTGCTAAACAGGCAAATCCGGTTATCCTTGAGCCAATGATGAGTGTTGAAGTTGTGGCCCCTCACGAATATATGGGAGATATCACCGGAGACATCGCTTCAAAACGCGGTCTTATAGAAGGAACAGAGGACCGTGGTATGGTGCAGGCGATTAAGTCTGTTGTGCCGCTTTCGTCGATGTTCGGATACATCAATAACCTTCGCTCTATGACAGCCGGTCGCGGAAACTTCACTATGGAATTCTTGCGATATGACATTGTTCCAAAGAATGTCGCTGAAGAAATAGTAAAAAATAGAAAATCTTAATTTATAAAAACTCCGCATCAAGCGGAGTTTTTGCTTGACTTGATTTTGTTTCTAATATAGAATACCACCCAGCGCACTTAAGCGTCTTTTTGTTTCCCAAAAACAGGATTTTGTGAAGCAAAAACTAAAGTTTATTAATAATATTAATTATGTTGGTATCTGTAGTTCGGTAGCAGTTCTCGTGCGCTGAATTATCCATATCAACCAATAAATTATATATGGCAGAAGTATTTGATCGTTCAAAACCTCACGTAAACGTGGGAACAATTGGACACGTTGACCACGGTAAGACAACTCTTACAGCTGGTATTTTAAATGCATTAAAGCTAAAGGGG
Organism: uncultured Candidatus Saccharibacteria bacterium; assembly: GCA_964554525.1. GTDB lineage: Bacteria > Patescibacteriota > Minisyncoccia > Phycocordibacterales > CSBR16-119 > JAUPTX01. The sequence goes on from CAZKOZ010000004.1 coordinate 3,769, forward strand.
ATGGTTGCTTCTAATAAATCAGTTGCAGACATCGACAATGCTCCTGAAGAAAAGGAACGCGGTATTACGATTAACATCTCTCACCAAGAGTACGAAACAGCTGCGAGACACTACGCTCACATCGATGCGCCGGGTCACGCTGACTATATCAAGAACATGATCACTGGTGCCGCTCAAATGGATGGTGCGATCCTTGTGGTTGCAGCGACAGATGGTGTGATGCCACAAACTCGTGAACACGTTCTTCTTGCAAAGCAAGTGGGTGTTCCACGATTCGTTGTTTTCCTAAACAAGGTAGACATGGTGGACGATGAAGAAATGGTAATGCTTGTTGAAGAAGAAATTCGTGAACTTCTTACAAAGAACGGATTCGACGGTGCAACAACACCGGTTATTAAGGGTTCAGGTCTAAAGGCCACAGAAGCAACAGATGCAAACGACCCTTGGGTTGAAAAAATCATAGAGCTTATGAATGCTCTTGATACTTATATTCCAGAACCTGTTCGAGATTTGGACAAACCATTCCTTATGCCTGTTGAAGACATCTTCTCTATCGAAGGAAGAGGTACTGTAGTTACAGGTAAGATCGACAGAGGTGTTATCAAGGTTGGACAAGAAATTGAAATTGTCGGTCTTCACCCAACAGCCAAAACAACCGTTACTGGAGTTGAAATGTTCAACAAACAGCTTTCTGAAGGTATGGCGGGAGATAACGCTGGTCTTCTGTTGCGAGGAACAAAGAAAGAAGAAGTTCACAGAGGACAAGTCTTGGCGGCTCCCGGATCTGTAACTCCTCACACAGAATTTGAAGGTGAAATTTACGTTCTTAAAAAAGAAGAAGGTGGACGACACACTCCATTCTTTAAGGGATACAAACCACAGTTCTATATTAGAACCACAGACGTAACAGGTGAAGTTACTCTTCCGGAAGGAACAGAAATGGTAATGCCTGGAGACACTGTTAGTTTGAAAGTTAGTCTTGTTGCTCCGATTGCTCTTGAGGACGGACAAAGATTCGCGGTTCGAGAAGGTGGACGAACAGTGGGCGCTGGAGTTGTAACAAAAATCATTAAATAACGGCTCTTCGTTAATAAATTAGTTCATTATGGTAGCTAAAAAAGCACAATCAAAAACATCGAAAGAAGAAGGTGTTAAGTTGCGAATTCGCGTTCGAGCTTACGAAAATAAAATTCTGGATACGTCCGTTAAGCAGATTATTGATACTGCTTTGCGTCATGATGCTCAAATTTTAGGACCTGTTCCACTTCCTACTGATATTAAAAAGTATACAGTGAACAGATCTCCGTTCGTATATAAAGATGCACGAGAACAGTTCGAAATGAGAACTCACAAGCGACTTATAGACATCTTAAACCCAAACGCTAAAACCATTGAAGCGTTGACGAATCTTAATCTTCCCTCGGGAGTTGAGGTTGATGTGAAGATGGTGTAATCCTTACAAACTATATAGGTACAATGCCTTGAAATGCTTCCGATTAAATCGTTAATCGGAAGCATTCAGGTAAATTAACTATTTATGAAATTTATAATTGGAACAAAACAAAATATGACCCAATTTTTTGATGAATCGGGTCAAGTATTTCCAGCGACTTTGGTCAATGCTGGTCCTGTTACTGTTGTACAGGTTAAAACAAAAGAAAAGGATGGATATGAAGCCATACAGCTTGGTTATGGCACACAAAAAGAAGAAAGAATTTCAAAGCCTCAAAAGGGGCACATGAAAGGTCTTGGAAATTTCCGACACTTGCGTGAAGCAATTGTTTCTGCGCCGGGTGATTACAAGCCGGGAGATTCTATCGATATCTCTTCGTTTGCCGCGGGCGATGTTATATCTGTCTCAGGTGTATCAAAAGGAAAAGGTTTCCAGGGTGTTGTTAAGAGACATGGTTTTCACGGTGGACGCCGCTCTCATGGACAAAAGCACTCTGAAAGAGAGGCGGGATCTATTGGTGGTTCTGGAGGACGAGCCGGAGGGCGCGTTGCAAAAGGAATCAGAATGGCCGGTAGAATGGGAAGTGATTTCGTAACTGTTAAAAATTTGAAAGTTTTGGCAGTAGATACAGAGAATAATCAAATACTTATCAAAGGAGCTTTACCTGGTCGACGAGGCACTATTATAACTATCAAGGGATAATTATATGGATCCCGTTAGAAGTTGCGCTTGCGACTAATCTAATGGTAAAAAACATATGAAAACAGAAATATCTAAAAATATAAAAGCCTCCAAGTCTGGTGATGTAGCGCAATCTACTTCTAACGGGATGGAAGCAATAATATACAACAAAAATGGTGCTGAGGCTGGAAAGGTAAAATTGCCGGAAAGTATTTTTGGTTTACCGAGAAACAATGACCTTGTTCATCAAGTCGCTGTTAGCATGCAGTCAAACCAAAGGGCAAACACTGCTCACACCAAAGATCGAAGCGAAGTGTCCGGAACAGGTAAAAAACCTTGGAAGCAAAAAGGCACAGGGCGCGCGCGACATGGAGACAAAAAATCACCAATCTGGGTTGGTGGAGGTGTGGCTCACGGTCCAAAAAATACCAGAAACTACAAGAAAAAAATTAACAAAAAAATGAACACCAAAGCTCTTTTTACTGCTCTTTCAGAAAAGATGAAAGCTGGTAGAATTTTATTTGTCGATGATATTTCTATGAAAGAAATAAAGACAAAAGAAGCTTCAAATGTTCTTAAATCTTTGTCAAAAGTATCAGGATTTGAACGTCTTTCTGGTTCAAAGAAAGTTGTTGCCCACATTGCCACAGATTCTTCAAGCGAGACTTTGGTTAAAAGCTTCAACAATATTCCGCACGTTGCAATGAATGAGATGAGAAATCTTAACTTACTTGATGTTTTGAATCGCAGATATTTGATAATTGTAAATCCGGAAGCAGGTATTAAAAAATTAGAAGCTAAACAGAAGTAATATGGCTCTATTTGGTAAAAAAGATTCCGCAAAAGACGCGGATAAAAAATCAGAGACTGAAGTAAAGACAAAAACCGTCAAAGTTTCAAATGGCGAAGTGAAAGATCTTTCTTTTGCTGCGGGTGTTGTTATAAAAAATCCACGCATAACAGAAAAGACAGCTTATGCTTCGGATAACAATGTTTATGCTTTTGACGTGTCACCTCGCGCCACAAAGGTTGAAGTTATGAGGGCTGTCTTGGAGATATATAAGTTCAAGCCAACAAAAGTGAACATCGTATCTGTTCCAGTCAAAAGAGTTTTTAGAAGAAATTCGGTTGGCGTCAAAGGTGGCGGCAAAAAAGCTTATGTTTACCTTAAAAAAGGTGACAAGATAGAATTTGTTTAAAGGTTGTTTAATTTATAATTATGGTCACACTTGCCGATAAGAAGTGATAAGTATAGTTTTATGAAAAAGCACAAACCAACATCAGCAGGAAAAAGAAATCTATCAACGATTGATTATCGTAAGGTTTTGACTGAGTCAAAACCAACAAAAAAACTTTTAACCGGGCTAAAAAAGAAAGGCGGTAGAAATAATCGTGGTATTGTTACCGTTCCACACAAAGGTGGCGGGCACAAGAGAAAATATCGTGAGATTGATTTTAAGTTTGATAAACACGATATTCCTGCAACTATCAAGACCATAGAATATGATCCAAACAGAAATGCCTTCATTTCTTTGGCTGTTTATAAGGACGGAGAAAAGAGATATGTTTTGGCTATCAAAGGATTGAATGTCGGCGATACATTTGTTGTGTCAAAGTCAGCTGAAGTAAGAGCTGGAAACAGAATGTCTCTAGTCAACATTCCAGTAGGTAACTTTGTCAACAACGTTGAAATTAAGTTCCTCGGTGGAGCAAAAATCGCCAGAAGCGCGGGATCTTTCGTTCAGGTCGTGGCGCACGATGAGGGAAAAACATCTCTGAAAATGCCATCCGGAGAAATTAGAAAAGTTCCATCTTCTGCTTTTGCAACCGTTGGAGAAATCTCCAACTCCGAATACAACCTTGTAAAAAGAGGTAAAGCCGGAAGAAATAGATGGCTTGGTATCAGACCAACAGTTCGCGGAACCGCCATGAACCCGGTAGACCACCCACACGGAGGAGGTGAAGGGCGACAAGGAATTGGTCTTCGCAGAGGACCTAAGACAAGGCATGGTAAGCTGGCTTACGGAGTTAAAACTCGCCGCAGTAAAAAATATTCAGATAAATTTATTGTTACTCGTCGAAGGACAAAAAGAAATCAACAAAAGACTAAATAATCTAATAACAAAAATCCAGTCATTGCAGACTGGATTTTTGTTGATTTTTGTGTAGTATTTTAGATAAACAACCAGAACCTTGAGCCATGAAGAGATTAATCCTTAACCTGCTTCGCAGATGTTGGTTTTTTGTACAGGCAATCAAATCTGCCGTAAGTTACGCGCTTGAGTACGTGGGAACAAAGGGTTACGATTCAGATGTCTGTATATGAAATTGCAATTAAGTCTGTTGATAGCAGACAGAATGTCTTCACGAACAGAAAAGAGAAACTTTTAGTGCGTATCATTTTCCGAGAACTACGCAGGAGAAATGTGTATCTTGGAGAAAAGGGTGACTTCTCTCTAGGTGCTATGAAATCTTATCTGGAGAAGAATCTCGTGTACTTTGGTGACCTTGGGCTCTCTTCAGATAGCCTCTTTAGTTTTCTTGAGCTGGGCAGAATCACCCTAGGAATGTATCAAGAGCTAAAGAATGTTCACACTAGGTGGATAGCAGCCTTTGATAAAGGGGAAAGCCGAAAGCAAGAGCTTCGGAGTCAAATATTCATCAAGCTCCGCTCAAAACAGAACAATATTCTGCTTGCGAGCCTTCAGTGACACATCGCACATATTAAAGCCCCGCCAAAAGCGGGGTTTTATTTAAATCGTTTGACATCCAAACCCCGATCTGCTAGTATTGGTGAATCCAGTTTTGGCTGGAATTTTTTTACCTAAATAAACTAAATATAGAGATGGCGGTGAACCCCCAATCAGCCCAGCTGACGGGATACACGACCTAGCCATGTATTAGATTTTGAAACATGACAAGATCACTTAAAAAAGGTCCATATGTAGACGTAAAGCTACTGAAAAAGATAGCTGGCAAAAAACCCCAAGAAACGGGGGTTATTAAGACTTGGGCCAGAGCTTCTCAGATCGCTCCAGAAATGGTTGGTTTTATCTTTGGCGTTCATAACGGTAGAAAACACATAGAAGTGCTTGTTTCAGAAGACATGGTCGGACACCGTTTGGGTGAATTTTCTCCAACTCGAACATTCCATAGACATGGAGGTAAATTGATGAAAGAGCTTGAGCAAAAGAAGAAAGAGTCCGAAATAGCAGCGGCTCAAGCAGCCAAATCAGCAGCTACTACAGCTAAAAAATAATTTTATATAGTATGAAAGCCGTATTAAAAAATTACAGACAATCTCCTCGAAAAGTTCGCCTCATAGCTGACTCTGTTAAGGGTAAAAGCGTTGAAGAAGCGCTTGTTAGGCTTAAGTTCATGCCAAAAAGAGCGACAGAAGTTATTAGCAAGCTTATTGCTTCTGCGGCTGCCAATGCAAAGGAAAATTTTGATAATGCCGAAGAGCTAGTTGTTAAAAATATTGAGGTTAACAAAGGTGTTACCCTAAAAAGATACAGACCGCGCGCTCGAGGTTCGGCTTTTAGAATAAACAAAAGAACAAGTAATCTTGTTGTAACTTTGGCTGAAAAAACAGAAAAGAAGCCGAAAAAGAATGCAAAAAATAAGGCTCAAGCAGTAGAAACAAAAGAAGTTTCCGTAAAAAACCCGTCCGCTAAAAGCGTCCGGGCAGGGGTCGCACGCGCACCGCGAAGCTCGCAAAGCGAAGCGGTGAAAAAGACTGTTAAAAAAGTAGCGCCAAAGGCGGATAAATAATATTTTATGTCAAAAAAAGTTCATCCATACGCACATAGATTGGTTACTCTACGAGGTTGGAAATCTCGCTGGTTTGCTACTGACAAAAAGTTCTCTGATTTTCTTCGTGCTGATATTTTTATAAGAGAATATCTGACTAAAAAATTACGAAGCGCTTTTGTTTCTCTTATTGAGATCGAGCGCAGTAGAAAAGGCGCTCGCGTCATAATCAAAACATCACGTCCTGGTGTTATTATTGGTCGCCAAGGTGAAGGTGCAAAAAAACTTAAAGAAGACTTAATTAAGGCAATGAAGAAAAATAACATTGTTCCTCCCGAAGATCTTAAGGTTGATATTATGGAAGTTTCGAGCCCTGATTCTGATGCTCGCATCATGGCGCTTTCTGTTGCTGAAGCTCTTGAAAAAAGAATGCCTTTTAGACGTGTCATGAAGCAAGCTCTTGAAAAAATGATGGCTGTTAGAGAGGTCAAAGGTGCCAGAATTCTTATCGGAGGACGTCTAAACGGCGCTGATATGGCAAGGACAGAAGAAGTGAAGAAGGGAAGTATCCCGCTTCAAACTTTTCGCGCTGATGTTGACTTTGCTCGCGAGAGGGCTACTATGTCCTATGGTGTTATCGGTATAAAGGTCTGGATTTACAAAGGCGAAGTTTTTGATAAAGATAAAAAATAATTAATTTATTACCATGCTTTTCCCAAAGAAAGTAAAATTTAGAAAATGGCAAAGAGGCAGGAAGAGTCCTGAGCGTCTTTCTCGTCCCGACACGAGAGGTATCACTCTTGCTTTTGGTTCTTATGGTCTTAAAGCCGAAACCCCGTCCAGAGTTACATCAAATCAGATAGAATCAGCCAGAAAAGCATTGGTGCGAGAATTAACTAAAGCCGGAAAGGTTTGGATTAGAATCTTCCCAGACAGACCAATAACAGCAAAAGCTGCTGAGGTGGGTATGGGTAAGGGTAAAGGAGATTTGAAAGGTTATTGTTTTGAAGTTAGACCGGGCAGAATGATTTTCGAGGTAGACGGTGTGTCTCCGGAACTTTCAAGAGAGGCTCTAAGGAAAGCGGGGACAAAACTTCCTTGCAAGACCAAGATAGTTAGCCGTAGCGGTAACAATAGTTAAAGATTGCTTATGAATAAAGATCTAAAAACAAAAAAAGATATCGACCTACAAAAAGATTTGGCATCCAAGAGATCTGAATTGCAGAAGATAAGGTTTACGTTTTCTCACGGAGGAAACAAAGATACAAAAAAGCAATCAAATCTCAAGAGAGAAATAGCCAGAATTTTAAATGAGTTGAGAATAAGAGATCTAAAATAATTTTATGAAAAACACAGAATTAAAAAATAATAAATCAGCCGATAAGGTTAAAAATCCTAAAATCTTAAGAGGTGTTGTTGTTGGTACAAAGAACGACAAGACTGCGGTTGTTTCTGTGTCTAGGTTTGTAAAACATCCTAAATATCATAAGTTTTTCAAGAAAGATAAGAAATATCAGGTTCACAATCCAGAAAATAGCGTGAATATTGGCGATAGGGTTGAAATACAGGAGGTCAGACCAATTTCTAAAACAAAGAAATTTATCATAAAAAAGTAATTATAGGCTTATGATTCAAGATGGCACAAATGTTAAAATAACTGACAACGGTGGCGGTAAGGACGCAAAAGTCTTTAAGGTTCTTGGCGGTTCAAAAAGAAGATATGCCCAAATCGGTGATGTCGTTGTGATCTCTGTCAAAAAGGCTGAGCCAAGAAAGATGGTTAAAAAGAAGGACGTTCACCATGCTGTTGTTGTTAGACAAGTAAAACCTTTCCGTCGAAAGGATGGTTCATATATAAGTTTTGACGATAATGCTGTTGTTATTATCGACAAAGGGAAGAAGGAGCCAAAAGCCGGTAGAGTTTTTGGGCCAATTCCTCGCGAACTTGGAGAGCTTGGTTATCAGAAAATTATTTCCTTGGCGCCAGAGGTGCTATAAATATTATGGTAAAGAAAAACGACAATGTAATAGTTATCGCTGGTAGCGATAAAGGTAAGAAGGGAAAAATTATCTCTGTTGTTCGCGCTGAAAATAAAGTGATCGTCGAAGGAGTTAATATAAAAAAGCGACACCAAAAAGCAAAGAAAAAGGGTGAACTTGGGCAGATAATTGAAGTTCCTGCTCCGATTCATATTTCAAATATTCGTCTGTCAGATGCGCCGAAAAAGTCAGAAAAAACCAAAAAATAATTTCTATAAACTAACAACTACAAACTAATCCATGAAAACAGTTAAAGAAAAAATCGCAAATACTCACGAAGCCCTGAAGGCGGAGTTTGGCTATAAAAATAAAATGGCAACACCAAAAATAGAAAAGGTTGTTATTTCTGTTGGGACAGGGACAAAAATGCGAAATGATAAAAACAAAAATGCTTTTATCGCTGATAGATTGGCAAAAATAACCGGACAAAAACCAGCAACAAGACAAGCCAAGAAATCAATTGCTCAGTTTAAAGTAAGAGAAGGAGATCCAATAGGTCTTTCTGTAACCTTGCGTGGTGAGAAAATGTATTCTTTTGTTGACAAGCTTGTAAATATTGCTCTTCCAAGAACAAAAGACTTCCGTGGTCTTGATTCAAAGATAATAGACAACATTGGTAATTTGACTCTTGGTGTAAAAGAACACACTATTTTCCCGGAGACTGGCGACGAAGAACTTAAAGATGTCTTTGGTCTGGCTGTTACAATCGTTACAACAGCAAAATCGCAAGCCGAAGCAAAAGCTTTTTTTGAACACATTGGTATGCCGTTTAAAAAGAGCTCCGACCTCTCTAAAAAGAAAAAACAAAAGTAAAAACCTCTTTCCAAAGAGGTTTTTACTTTTGTTGACAAAATATTATATTTTGCTAGTATACAGGGACTGCTCATTTAATCCGTATTTCTCCTTGTGTTTGCCACACAATTGGCAATTATAAGAAAGAATATGTGATATTGATGAGTAATTATTTAAAACAGGTCTTTTATAGACCGCTTGGGGTTGGGGTAATTATTTTATATATGGCAAAAAGATCAGTATTGGCTAGAAATACAAAGCGTGAAAAGCTTCATGCAAAATACGCAAAAAAAAGAGCTGAGCTAAAGGAAGCCGGTGATTTTGAGGCGCTTCAAAAGTTGCCTAAGAATTCATCAAGCACCAGACTTAAAAACAGGTGTGTTGCAACAGGTCGAGGCAAAGGATATCTTCGTGATTTCGGTCTTTCAAGAATTAAGTTCCGAGAATTGGCGAGTGAAGGAGAAATCCCAGGTGTTAGAAAATCTTCTTGGTAATAAAATTTATGGATAAAATTGCTGACATGTTAATAACCATTAAAAACGCAGGTTTTGCTGAAAAGCGAAATGTCGTTTTGCCTTATTCAAGTTTTAAGCACGATATTGCTAATTGTCTGGTCAAAAACAATTATGTTGCATCTGTGTCAAAAAAGACTGACAAAGGTGGAAAGCCGGTGCTAGATATTACTCTTTCTTTTGATGGTAAAAATCCAAAAGTAAGTCATGTTGAGAGGGTTTCAAAACCATCGAGAAGGATTTATGTTAAATCAAAAGATATCAAGCCAATCAAACATGGTTTTGGTATTGTGGTTATTTCAACACCCAAGGGAGTTTTGACAGGAGAAGATGCTCGTAAAGAAATGGTCGGCGGAGAAATTTTATTTAAAGTCTGGTAATTTATTTTTTATGTCTAGAGTAGGAAAACAAGTAATAGAAATAACAAATGGAGCTACAGTTCTTTTGGAACGTGGTGTCCTGACTGTTAAAGGGCCTAAAGGTGAATTAAAGCGAGACTTTAAAACAAGTGTTGTTGGTATTGAAATTCAAGATAAAGAGATAACTTTTATTCCAAAACAGGAATCAAATTTTTCTAAAGCGCTTTGGGGAACATACGCTTCTCATGTGAAAAACATGATTAAGGGTGTGACCGATGGCTACGAGAAAAAACTTATTATTGAGGGTGTTGGATATAAATGGGATGTGAATGGAAAGGACATAAAAATGTCCCTTGGTTTCTCTCACGATGTTTTGGTTAAGGTTCCAGACGGACTTACTGTAACAATTGATAAAAATACTATGACTGTTTCAGGCATAGACAAAGAATTGGTTGGTCAATTTGCTGCCAAGATTCGCGATAACAAAAAACCGGAACCATACAAAGGTAAGGGTATTCGTT
>CAZKOZ010000005.1:0-12408 GCA_964554525.1 uncultured Candidatus Saccharibacteria bacterium
GTCTTCCAATAAAAATGTGGAAATCTACATCCACTTCTTTTTAAGCAGTGCGTTTCTGGCTGCATCCTGCTCTGCTTCTTGTTTTGATTTGCCTTTTCCTTCTGAGATTTTTTCCTCACCAAAATAAATTCCAATGGTGAAATTTTTGTCATGATCTGGACCTGTCTCTGACAAAACACCATAAGAAGGCGTCACACCAATAACCTCCTGCGCTTTTTCTTGAACCAAACTTTTTGAATCAATATATGATTTATTTTTTATAATTTGGTCTACTTGTCCAAACAAAGCCTCTGCAATAAATTTTTTAGCATTTTCATATCCTGAATCAACATAAATCGCTCCGACAATCGCTTCAAAAGTATTTGCCAATATGTAACCCCTGGCTTTACCAGTGTCTTTCGCCTCGCCTTTTGAAAGCAACAGAAAATCATCTGCGCCCATTTTCTTGGCAGCTTCGGAAATGCTGTTTGTGTTGACCATTGCCGCGCGGATAGAAGTCAGATCACCTTCAGATTTGCTTGGAAATTTTCCATAAAGTTCCTCTGTTGTCACCAGTTCTAAAACAGCGTCGCCCAAGAACTCCAAGCGTTCGTTGTGTCCAGAAACAACTCCGTGATTTTCATTTATATACGACCTGTGTGTGAAAGCTTGTCTTAAAAGCTCTTTATTGGCAAAAACTATGCCAATTTTTTCCTCAAATTTAGAAAAATCTTTCATAAAAGATTTACATAGCTTGTGTAAACAGGAATAAACCTGCTTAAACAAAACATGTAACTATTATTTTGTAATATGTTCAACCGATTGCGCCAAAAGCGGTAAAATATCGTCGTAGGTTTTGAGGTCTTCAAGTTCCGACAAAGTAAACCACTTTCCGCCGTCCAAACCGCCATTTGTATTGACTTTCATCTCCTCAAACGGTGATTTCACCAGATAATAACTTACCTGCTTACGGATTTTACCTTTTTCCGGGTGAGATGCAACATATTCGTTTTCACCCAAAAGTTTGACGATTTCCACATCCAAACCTGTCTTTTCTTTAATTTCTCTGATGGCTCCAGTCTCGGATGTTTCGCTTTCTTCGACTCCTCCTTTTGCCAAAGTCCAATATCCGAAGACATCGTGAACCATGCCGAAATAAATTTGACCGTCTTCTTCAGAATATATAACCCCGCCCGCTTTTTTTTCAACCGGCATTTTTTCGAGATCAACATCTTCTTTTTTTCTCTTGCTTATCTGTTCTTTCCCCGGCTCACCCATTTCTTTGTAGATAGCTCCAAGTACTCCGTTTACAAATTTTCCGGATTTTTCTCCGCCAAAAGTTTTGGCGAGTTCAATCGCTTCGTTAATGGCAACCTTTGGCGGAACTTCGTCCTTGTCGCCAAACAAAAGCTCGGCAAGACCGATACGCAAAACGTTTCGGTCTACTATTCCGATTTTTTCAAGCGGCCATTCCGGCGCCGCGCGAGTTATGATTTCGTCAATTGATTCTTGTTTGTCCAAAATGGTCTTAAGGAGTGAGTCCATAAATTCATCCACAGAGAGCCCTGGGCCAAATTCAGATGTGTTTCTGACAAGGTCTTCACGCAAATCACGAGAAGCGCGACCGTTGAAGTCCCATTCAAAAAGTGTTTGCAAAATTATAGAACGAGCAAGATGTCTGTTTGCCATTTTTATATCAATTAACTATTACCTGGTAAGTATATCATACAAAAAGAAAAAGCAAGCGATTATTTGCTTGCTTTTTCTTTCTTTGTCTTGGACACATTCAAAACCTGTCGCCCTTTATACATTCCGGTATCAAGAGAAACGCGGTGACGCATGTGAGGAACATTTGTTTCTTTGTCCACCACAATACTTGCCGTCGGCGCTCTGTGATGAGATCGGCGGTTTTTTGTATGAGCCCTTGTATGTCGCATTCTTACTACCATAGGAGCCCAGTATACAGAAAATCCCTCAAAATGCAAGGGTGTACAGTTAACATTATAGGGTGACAAAATATTGACTTACTGTAACACAATTTGTTACAATCCAACCATGAGAAATATAACCAACATTTCAATGCCTCCAGCGCTTCGCCGTGAGGTGGACAAAATAGTAAAAGACAAAAACTACGCTTCTGTCAGTGAATTCTTTCGTGATGCCATAAGAAGCTGGAAAGAAGATCAAGCTCTAAAAGAACTTCGCGCAAGCCAAGCGCAAATCGCTCGCGGAAAAGGAAAGGTGCTAAAATCACTGGCTGACTTAGACTAAGAACTTTTTATGCAAATCATTTACTCTTCAAAATTTAAACGAGAGTATAAAAAGCTTACCCAAGAATTGAAAGAATCCGCCAAGAAAAAGGAAAAGGTTTTTCGCAAAGATCCCTTTCACGCTTCTCTGCGCGCTCACAAACTTTCGGGCAAGCTTAGTGAATTTTGGTCGTTTTCAATATCCCGCAGTCATAGAATAATATTTGAATTTGCCGAAGAAGAAACGGTTCATTTTCACTCTGTTGGCGACCATGATGTTTATAGGTGAGTTGTTTTGACGCCATGTTCAATCAAAGCATCAATCGCCTTTTTATAATCTTCCTCAAAAATCACTTTGTTGGGAAATTCTTTTTTCGCCACAGACACAATATATTCCAAATGGTCGGCGATTCCGCCAGAGCCTTTCAAAACCGCAACATTCAAGCCCTCCTCCAAAGCGATAGTAAATTCCGACAAAGTCCCAATGCGACCACCCACAACCAAGGCGCCATCGCAATCTTTTATCATTTCCAAACTTCTTTGAGTAAACCCGGGGATAAATCGCTTTTCCGTGAAATAATCCAAAGGCAAATTATCGCCTCGTTTTTTATGCGAATCTTCGTCTTTGTCGGGAGAATAAGCTTCGGTTTTAGCTCCGGCGGAAAAAGCATGCTTAATAATAATCCCCGGAATACCATTAGAACCTCCGGTAACAACAGTCACGCCTTTTTCCGCAAGATACTTGCCGACACTTTCACAAAGTTTTTCCGTATCTAGAGAAATATTATTTCCAGCCGAACCAAAAACCGCTATTTTCATATTATCTTTTTCTTGCTTTTAAAATAAAGAATCCGGGATACTTGGCATTGTTAATCTGCTCAGCTGCCGGATCCCAAACTTCTTTGTAATCTACAACATCAAATTTACTTAAAAAATCCTTGTTAAAATATTCGTTCATTGTGTGAGTTGGTTCTTTTAGATGAACCGCTCCACCAAAAATAATTGAATCAACAACTGTTTGAGAAAAATAATCTCCATCAATTTCTTTCCTCTCCAAATATTGCCTAAAAGGATGAACAGCAAGATACATTAAAACACCGCCAGGTTTTAAAACTCTATGTATTTCTGAAAAAGCGGGCTCAATATTTGGAGCAGTTTGGATGGCATATTTACTAACAACAGCATCAAAGAAATTATCAGGAAAAGGCAAAGCATCAAAAGTCGCCATTTCTAACACAGCTTCTGGATTTTTTGCTTTAGCTAAAGCAATCATCTCTTCTGAGGAATCAACTCCGTAAATATCCGCTCCAAGACTTTTATAATGAACAAGGTCTGTACCATCACCACAAGCCACATCTAAAAGTTTTGTCCCTTGTTCAAGGAAATCAATCATGCCATAAAAAGCATTGATGCTTGTAGAATTATTTAAAGCCGGATCTACAGTATCTAAATCTCCTGATAAACGAGAGAAATCGTCGGCAAAATTATTGTATTGTTTTGATAAATCCATACGTAAATCCTACCAAATTTCACACCCATTAACAACATTCCACGATTTCATTATAAACCTTCAATATGCTAAAATAGCTTTCATGGAACCAGATAATTTATCTAAAAAAAGACACACATTGGCGCATCTTTTGGCGCAGGCGATTTTGGAGCATTACCCAAAAGCCTTGCCGACACTTGGCCCGGCGATAGACAACGGCTTTTACTATGACTTTGATTTTGGCGCGGAAAAACTTGGCGACGAGGATTTGAAGAAAATCCAAAAATCAATGCGAAAAAATCTGAATAAATGGACAGAGTTTTCTCACAGAGAAGTTTCGGAAAAAGAAGCAAAAGAAATTTTCGCCAAAAATCCTTACAAGCTTGAACTGATTGATGAAATAGTCAGTAAAGATGAGCCAATTACTCTATATACTTGCGGCGGTTTTGAAGACTTATGTCGCGGTGGACATTCTGAAAATCCGGCAAAAGAAATTTCTGCTGACGCTTTTAAATTGAGCCATGTTGCGGGTGCCTATTGGCGAGGAGATGAGAAAAACAAAATGCTTACTCGCATTTACGGATTGGCTTTTGATAGCGAGGCGGAGCTGAAAGCATACGAAACTCAAATAGAAGAAGCAAAGAAACGCGACCACCGAAAGCTGGGCGCAGAACTAGACCTTTTTACTTTCTCAGACCTTATCGGTCCGGGACTTCCGCTTTTCACACCGAAAGGCACAATTCTCCGAGACACTATCGTTGAAAAAATTTCAAATATCCAAAAGAAATTTAACTATCAAAAAGTTACTATTCCGCATATTACAAAAGCTGAACTCTACAAAACATCGGGACACTACGATAAATACGGAGAAGATTTATTTAAAGTAAAAGGGCGCGGCGATACAGAATTTTGTATTAAACCGATGAACTGCCCGCACCACACTCAGATTTTTGCCTCAAAGCAAAGGAGTTATAAAGACCTGCCTTTAAGATACGTGGAAACGACGACCGTTTACCGCGACGAACAAGCCGGTGAGCTTATGGGACTTTCTCGCGTGCGAGCCATCACTCAAGACGATGGACATATTTTCTGCCGACCGGATCAGGTTGAAGAAGAGATAAAAAATATCATTCATATAATCAAAGAATTTTATGATTCTCTTGGCATGCTCCAAGAGGGAAAATATTGGGTTTCCCTTTCTGTTCGCGACCCAGAGGACTTGGACAAATATATTGGTGACGAAAATATTTGGGATATGGCGGAAAAAACCCTTGAAGATATTTGCCAAAAGGAAGGTTTGAACTACAAGCGAGTGGAAGGCGAAGCGGCTTTTTATGGACCGAAAATAGATTTTCAATTTAAAGACGCGATTGGTCGCGAGTGGCAACTCGGCACAGCTCAGCTTGATTTCAACATGCCGAACCGTTTCGGACTTGAATACACCGACAAAGACGGAGAAAAGAAAACCCCTGTTATGATCCACCGAGCCATTGCCGGATCGCTTGAAAGATTTTTATCCGTCGCGATTGAGCATTTTGCCGGAGCATTTCCCGTTTGGATGTCCCCTGTTCAGGTCGCCGTTGTACCGGTCAACGCCGAAGCTCATGGAGAATACGCCAGAGAAGTTTATGAAAAACTTTTGTCTGAAAATGTGCGAGCAGAAATAATGGACGAAAATGAATCTTTGGGCAAACGCGTGCGATATATCAAAACTCAAAAAATCCCTTTTACTTTGGTGATTGGTGATAAAGAAAAAGAGTCTGGGCGTCTGACGGCAGAAGGTAGAGAAGAAGTTAAACACGAGAATTTGAGTGTTGAGGAAATTATAAGTTTAATCAAAAACTAGAAAAAATATCCTCTTTGTGTTAGTCTTTGAGCAAAGCACACAACCATGTCAAACCTTGACCACCTAAGCCGATTGGTAAAGAATCATCTGCCGGAGGGTAAAGTCAACAGCGCCAAATTCACCGAGGAGGTGATAAAAGGTCTCAGCCACCCGGATGCCCACTTCCGTTTAAGGAAGAATATTGAGGTAGCCGAGGGCTTGTCTCAAATACATCGGAGCGTTGATCCGAGGTCGCTCCGCACAAGAATCAGTCCCGACCCATATTCATAGGGTTAGGACTTTTTGCTATAATCTAAGTATTATCAATTTAAATAAATTTTTTTATGCCAAGCAATAATTTACACAATTTGATGACGCAGTTGGTTCAAGAACAAAAGTCGCTTTGGAGAATTGAAAACAATTACATTGCCGAAGCGGAGTCAGCGGAAGAAAGAGCTTTTTGGGAAGAAATGAGTATAAGCAAAAAAGCCCAAATTGAAGAACTCAAAAATCTTTTGAAGGAAAATATGTAAAACAAAAATCCCCTTTCGGGGATTTTTATTTTTGTCTTTCTTTTTTCTTTCGATCTGTTTCTTTAAGAAGTTGCTTTCGCAAACGCACCGCATCGGGTGTTACCTCTAAAAGCTCATCTCCGCGAATCATCGAAATCCCTCGCTCTAAAGTCAAATCCAAAGGTGGAACAACTCGCACCGCTTCATCTGACCCTGAGGCACGCATGTTGGTTAACTGCTTCCCCTTTGTTGGGTTCACAACCATGTCCTCACCTTTGACTGTATAGCCAATCACCATACCTTCATAAACTTCAGTGTTAACAGGAATATAAAGCACCCCACGATCTTGCAAGTTATCCAAAGCAAAAGCCAAAGCCTTGCCATTTTCCATAGAAACCATAGAGCCAAATTCTGTTTTTGTTACTTCCCCAGCATAAGGCATAAATCCGTGGAAAATCGTCGTCAAAATTCCCTCACCTTTTGTGTCCACAACAAATTCATTTCTATAACCCAAAAGTCCGCGTGTCGGCAGAAGATAAATCATTTTCACGATTCCGCTATCAGTCTCCATATTTTGCATAAGTCCTTTTCTTTTGCCAAGTTTTTCAATAACAATTCCAGAAAATTCTTCCGGCACGACAACGGTCGCTTCTTCAAAAGGCTCGCTTTTAACTCCATCAATATCTTTGATGATAACTTCCGGCGAAGATACAGCGAGTTCAAATCCTTCGCGTCGCATATTTTCAATCAAAATCGCCAAGTGAAGTTCGCCGCGGCCGAATACTTTAAACTTGGTCTGATCAGAAAAATCCACTTTTAGACCCACATTAACCTCAAGCTCTTTTTCAAGACGTTCGCGAATTTGCCTACCTGTCAAAAGTTTCCCAACACGGCCAGCAAAAGGCGAATCATTTACCATCATATTAAAAGACACCGTCGGTTCATCCACACGAATTTCCGGCATCGCCCCTGTGTTTTCGTCATCAACTATTGTTTGACCGATAAAAATTTCCGGCAAACCTGAAATCATAATAATATCCCCAGCCACAGCTTCTTCTACCGGCTTTCTTTGCACTCCTTCGAAAGTAAAAAGCTTTGTCAACTTGCCTGTGTGAATATTGCCAAAAGTATCTTTGGCAAAAACCTTCTGACCATCGCGGACAACGCCTTCATAAACACGACAAATACCCATTCTGCCCAAGAAGTTATCGTAAGCCAAATTAAAAACTTGAGCTTTCAAAGCTTTGACTATTTTTTCTTCTCCTCCAGCTTCCGAAACTTCTTCTAAAATCAAATCAAGCAAAGGGGTGAGATCTTTCATCTCGTCTTCCATTTTTATTTTTGCTGTCCCCGCGCGCCCGATTGCATAAACCTTTTTGAAATCAAGTTGTTCATCATTTGCGCCAAGCTCAAAGAAAAGTTCGTAGACAGCTTCTTCTGCAACTGAAACATCAGCCGCGGGTTTGTCTATTTTATTTAAAACCAAAATAGGTTTAAGCCCAAGCTCAAGAGATTTTTTAAGAACGAATTTTGTCTGAGGCATTGGACCTTCGGCAGCATCCACAACCAAAAGCACCGAGTCCACGGCTTTTAAAACTCGTTCAACCTCCGAACCAAAGTCAGCGTGACCCGGTGTGTCCACAATATTTATTTTTGTACATTTGTAAAAAATGGATGTATTTTTTGCGTAGATAGTAATTCCCCGCTCTTTTTCCAAGTCATTTGAGTCCATTGAGGTCGCTTCATCCGCCATTTCATTTTGACGCAAAATAGCGTCGGTTAGAGTTGTTTTACCGTGGTCAACGTGGGCTATTATTGCGATATTTCTGATTTGCATAATTTAATCTAAAAAAATTAACCCCGAAATGGGGCGCTCTAAGCGAGCTTTAGTGTGCCCTGAAATATATCATAAATAAACGATTTTGTGAACACCTAAACAAAAAATCAGCACGAGGCTGATTTTTTGTTTTATTTTACTTTTTACTGAGGCAATGGCTCACCGTTTTCATCCCCCAACGAAAGGTCTATCTCAAGAAGACCTTCGGGCGCCGGCTCTATTTCCTCGTTTTTGTCTTTCTTGGAAATTTGCCAAACAGCAAAGCCTACCAATAGAAGTAAAATAATTATGATGAAATTTTTCATTAAATATTTTCGCTAAATTTCAAAAGTTCTTTCCGGTTAAAGCCGAGAAGCGACTTTTACATTCTAACATTATTTAAAAACACTCGCCACAACGACCACGAATTAGAACATCATTAACAAACCCAGAAACCCTTAAATTACGGTGATTTAGACGTATTGCCTCAACTTTTCCACAGTCTCCGCAAACAAAATGGTCATGATCATCTTTTCCTGTCATCTCATACAAAACCACATCTTTTTCAATTAAGACTTTTTTGACCAAACCTTCTACCGCTAGAGATTCCAGGTTTCTAAAAATTGTGGAAAAATCCGCGCCAATTTCTTTCTGAATTTCTGCAACAGACAAAAGATGCTTCTTTTCCAAAAGCGCCGAAATTTTATTTTTATAAACAGA
The DNA here is from genome assembly GCA_964554525.1 of uncultured Candidatus Saccharibacteria bacterium. Taxonomy (GTDB): domain Bacteria; phylum Patescibacteriota; class Minisyncoccia; order Phycocordibacterales; family CSBR16-119; genus JAUPTX01. The sequence continues at coordinate 8,591 of CAZKOZ010000005.1, forward strand.
CTTTCTCATATATCAAATTATATACTATTTGCAAATGACTTGCAAATAGGTTATACTCTTTTTGAAGCCAACAAAAGACAAAATGAAAAACAAAGAAAAAATCTTCAAAGCTTTCCTTATTGTGTATGCACTGCTTTTAGTGATACACACCATAGGTCTTGAGTGGAATATACTGACCGTCATTTCCCTGACATCGGGTCTCCTGCTTGCTTTTTTTGCTCATGCGAAAAAGGGCTATGTGACGATTTTGCTTCTGGCGATTCACATGACCATTGAATGGTCTCATCATATTTCGCACGGATTGACTTACAGCGCGCGAGAAATTGCCCTGCATGGAATCCATGTCATCTTTGATTTTGTCTTCCTTGTTGGTGAATGGAAACGCCACAAGAAAGGCGCCATACCGGCAATAATTGTCGGCATCGCCATCGCTCTTTTCGTTTTGTTATTTTTTGCCGACAATCACGCGCATGATGATATTGACGAAGACGATCATGCCCGCTTCCCTTTTGAAGCTCTCGTCATCGGCGGCATCCTGGGCTGTGTCGGCTCGCATCTTTTTGAAAGAAAGAGCACTCACAACCACGAACACTCTCACGCTGCATAAAAGCAAAAGCCTCCGCTAGGAAATTCCTAGCGGAGGCTTTTTGAGAATGAGTGTTCAATAAATAAAAGTTGGTTGCTTATTTTTTACATATGTAAAAAATAAGCAACCATACTAGTGATTATCAAGAACTGATTAGCAAGAACCGTTCTTGCTAATCTCCGGAATGCATTACCTCTACCAAAATCTGTTATGATTGGATTATGAAAATAGCCATTATTACAGGAGGAGAAACGGATGAGCGAGAGATCTCAATCAGATCAGCGAATAATGTTCGCAATCTTATAGACTTCGCCGAAACCACACTCTTCACTTTTCCTGAGGATACAAAAGTTTTTATAGAATCAGTAAAAGATTTTAATTTAGTCATACCAATGATTCACGGTCTTGGCGGTGAAGACGGAAGCCTTCAAGGATTATTGAAGAATCTGAATATACCCTTCATCTTTTCTGATATAAGTGCTCATGCGGTTGCAATAGACAAGAAATTTACCAAGGAAATTGTAGAGTCTCTGGGTATTCTTTCTCCGGAAGAAATTGATATTTTTCCGCTCTTTGCTAAGCCAAGACATGGTGGTTCGTCTGCATCTTCAAAGCTTTGTAAATCTCAAGAAGAATTAGATAACCTTTTAAAGGCAAATCCTGGAAAAGAGTTCCTTACGGAAAAACCAATCAAAGTGAGAGAATTTACAATTGGGATTATTGACGATGGGACAAGCACTGTTCCTCTACCTGTTATTGAAATCATTCCCAAAGGGCAATTCTTTGATTTTGAGAATAAATATAATCCTGACAAACTTGCAACTGAAATATGTCCGGCAGAAATAGATGCTTCGCTTTCGGAAGAATTGCAAAGACAGGCAATGATTATCCATACTCACCTGAATGTAAAACATTTATCACGATCGGATTTTATTGTGACCCCAGACAATAAGATTTATTTTTTAGAAATTAACACTATCCCCGGCATGACTGATACATCTCTCATTCCTAAGATGGTGTCTGTGGCGGAACTCTCATTAAAAGAGATACTCAAAACTTGGTGTCTTGAAATTAACAATCAAAGTTCTTAAGGTTATGAACCCGACCCTATTTTGCTGCTGGACTAGGGCTCGAACCTAGATACCGAGGACCAGAACCTCGTGTCCTACCGTTAGACGATCCAGCAATACATCACCTTTATACCAGAATTTAAGGTTTTTCTCAAAATAGGTTAAAATACAAATTATGAAAGCAAAAAAACCAATGAGGCCGAAGCGCCTGACAATAGACGAAATTAAAAGCGGTTGCGTTTACATTTACGGCGAAGACGAAACCGAATCGCAGATTTGCGTCATTAACGAAGAGTTCCGCCAAGGATTTGATGTCGTTAAAAGTTACAAAGACAATAACAAATCCGTCACGTTTTGGGGTTCAGCGAGGCTAGAGCCCAACCACGAAGACTATCAAAAAGCCCTGCGTTTGGGACGACGAATTTCAAACGAGCTTGGATATTTGATAGTAACCGGCGGCGGCCCGGGAATCATGGAAGCCGGAAATCGCGGCGCCTACGAAATGGGCAAGCAGTCTTTAGGCTTAACAATTCGCCTGCCGATGGAACAAACTACAAACCGATATGTAACTGAAGAAATTCCATTTTACTTCTTCTTTTCACGAAAAGTTTTGATGGCGTATTCCGCCGAAGCGTATTTATATTTTGCCGGTGGGTTTGGAACTTTTGATGAACTGTTTGAAATTTTGACTCTTGTTCAAACTGGCAAGATTAATAAAGTGCCGATTATTTTAGTCGGTAGAAAATTCTGGGAGCCGATAGACAAATACATCAAAGAAGTAATGCTAAAAGAATACGCAACAATATCTCCGGAGGATTTGGATCTATACACAATTACAGACGATGAAGATGAGATTATGAATATCCTGAAGGGCGCGCCAATGAGAGAAGAGGGTGAAAGCGATCCAGCAGTAGTTGCCGAAAAGCAGGAAGAAAAATTGAATTAAATATACAAACTAAAAACCCGACACTTCAGACATGTCGGGTTTTTAGTTTGTTATAAAATCTTCTTAGCTTCTTCAATTAAAAACGGGGCGATTTTGTTTTTAACTTCCAGGATTTTTTGTTTGTCGGAAATTGGATTCAAAGCCAAGTCCAAAACTTCTCGCATGATTGGTTCTTTGTCAGGATAATATTCAGAAAAATCTTTGTAGCACAAATACAAATCACGTGTGTATCTTTTTGACCTTTCCATGGTAATTTCAAATCCGGAACGCAAGATATTTTTCATAAGCCAAACACATTTGTTTTTTATTTTCTCTTCTAGTGATGGATCTATCTCACGAAACCATTTTTCTGCATTTTCGTATCTTTGATCGTTAGCAATATGAAGGATCATATCGTTTCCAGGTTTTCTTTTCTTTACCTCTATTTCTTTTCCATATAAACAAAGAGACTGGGAAATAATAAATCCAGGATTTTCAGGAAGACTTTCTGCATATATTTCAAAATCTTCAACAAACGGGTATTTTTCTTTTAGCCATTTTCGAGCTTCCGACTGCCAGCCACTCTCTATTTCATCATCTTCTAAATCAACATAAGCGAAGCTATCCAGATCTGATATATCTTCGACCGCTTGACCTTTTGGAACAGAGCCGCGAACATAAACATTTATCAATTTGTCGCCAAAATGTTTTTTGTAAACTTCTACGACGTCCTCCAAAACAGGTCTCCATTTTTCTTGAACCTTATCGAGCGATGCCGGATTTTTCAAATATCCATTCTCATCAACTTCAAAATATGAACCTGTTGGCTTTATTTGTATTTTATTTTCTGGTGGTTTTTCCATATTATTTTATTGAACTTACAATATCATCAATCCATTTGTGAGCAGAGCCTTTTCCATCATTAGAAACGTTTTTTGGATCATATCCGGTTACCAATTTCGTGTGATCTTTACCTGTCTCACGCTCAAAAAAATATCCATTCTGATATTTAATATGGGCATTTAGATCTAACCAAACTTTTGTTGGTTCTGGATTATTTCCTCTACCTGAGCCAAATACACCTCTTGGAGAAATATAACTACTTGAAGGAATCTTTAAATTTTCATTAAGTAATTTCTGAACCCCGGAAATTTTATCATTATAGTACATTTCTCCAGTTTCTTTATTTACCCCTCCTTTGATTATCCATCCTGGTGTTGCGCCAAAAAATGGATAC
>CAZKOZ010000006.1:0-3548 GCA_964554525.1 uncultured Candidatus Saccharibacteria bacterium
GCGAACCTTTTTCCAGATGAGCCCGGATAGGTCATAACCAAAAAGTCTATCCAAAACACGTCGCGCTTCTTGGGCGTTTTTTAAATTCATGTCTATATCGCGCGGATTTTTGAGAGCTTCTTTGATCGTACTTTCTGTGATTTCGTTAAAAACAATTCTCTTTGGTTTTTTAAGCCCCAAAGCCTCGGACAAGTGCCAAGCGATAGCTTCACCTTCGCGGTCAAGGTCGGTTGCCAGGACAACTTCGTCCGCTTTTTCCGCTTCAGATTTCAGTTCAGAAACAACCTTCTTTTTTAGAGGCGAAATTTCATATGTTGGAGCAAAGCCGTTTTCAATATCAACAGCTTTTTTATTTGATTTTGGCAGGTCGCGAATATGCCCAACAGAAGCCCTGACAGTGTAAGCGCCGTCTAAATATTTTTCAATAGTCTTGGCTTTTGATGGTGATTCAACGATAAGTAACTTTGTCATTACTGGCTAGTAATACCACGAAAAACATTTTCCCGCAAATTTGTCCTCTTAACTCCTGAAAACTTTACCCTCGGAGATTTTTACCAAACCTCTTATTTCAAGCATTGTTATTGTGATATTTATTTCTGAAACCGATTTGTCTAGCATGACGGCAATTTCTTCTTTTGAAATCGGTTCTCTTGTGTGACTGAAAACAAGTTTTTCATCTTCGGATAGATTTTTGATTGCCTCTTCATCTTGTTCTTTTTCTTCTTTTGGTTTAAGTCCGAGGGCTTCCAAAATATCCGTACTCTTAAGAATCGGTGTGGCGCCATCGCGAAGCAAGACATTTGTGCCTTTTGATGTGGGCGAGGTGATATTGCCGGGGATGATTAAAACATCGCGATTGTAGTCGGTGGCAAAGCGCGCCGTGGTCAGTGTGCCGGATTTTTCTTCCGCCTCTATTAAAAGTACCGCATCGGCAAGTCCTGCGCCAATTCTGTTTCTTTGGATAAAACTCCAAGGTGTTGCTTTAAAGTCCGGTTCAAATTCTGAAATGAGACATCCGCCACTTTCTAAAATTTTCCGCGAAAGGCTAAAATTGTTTTTGGGGTACAAAACTTTTGGATCAAGTCCGGAGCCGGGAATTGCGACGGTTTTAAGTCCCGCGCGAAGAGCGCTTTCGTGTGCGATAGCGTCAATTCCGAGCGCCATGCCGGAAACAATGACAATCGGATAGCCGGCGAGCTTTTCAATCAATTTTTCACAAACAGCTTTGCCGTAAGCGCTGTGTTTTCGTGAGCCGACAACGGTCACAAACTTCATCTCCTGGTCAGGAAACTCACCTTGGATGTAAAGCTTTTCCGGCGGGTCGGCAATTTCCCGCAAACGATAGGGAATATTTTTCATTTCTTCTATAGATGGCATACTTTCTAAATTGTATCATTTTTTGTATAATGGTCGACATGTTAGACATAAAATTTATTCGTGAAAACAAGGATATTGTCCAGTTTGCCGCCGAGAAAAAGCGGGTGAAGTTTAATGTTGATGATCTTATTAAAGTAGACGACGAACGGTTAACGCTTTTGGCAGAAGTTGAACGACTTCGCTCTAAGCAAAATCTTGTGAGCGACAGATTGCCACAAATGACAAACGAAGCCGAAAAAGCCGAGCTGATTCGCCAGATGCAAGTCTTAAAAGAAGATTTAAAAAAAGAAGAAGAAAAACTTCGCGAGGTGATGGAAAAATGGCGCGCCTTGATGCTTCAGGTTCCAAATGTCCCCGATATGTCCGTTCCGGACGGTGATTCTGATGCTGACAACAAGGAGATAAAAGTTTGGGGAGAAAAACCTGTTTTTAATTTCCAGCCAAAAGATCATGTGGAGATCATGACAAAGCTTAATATGGTTGATTTTGAGCGCGGAACAAAAGTGCACGGTTTTCGCGGATATTTTCTGAAAAATGATGGGGCGATTCTTTCAATGGCGATCTGGAGATATGCCATGGATTTTTTTGGCAAAAAAGGATTCACTCCAATACTTGCGCCGGCGATAGTTCGCAAAGAACATTTTTATGGTACTGGACATTTGCCTGGTGATGCAGAAGATTTATTTGAAACTCAAGACGATGATTATCTATCTGGAACGGCGGAAGTGCCTGTCATGGGTTACTATTCAAACGAGATTTTGCAAAAAAGCGAATTACCACAAAAGTTTCTGGGTTTTTCTCCTTGTTATCGTCGCGAAGCAGGAAGTCATGGAAAGGACACAAAAGGTCTCATTCGCGTGCATGAATTTTACAAAGTTGAGCAAGTTATTTTATGTGAAGCAAGTCATGAAGAATCTGTGAAATTCCACGATTGGCTAAACAGAAATACTGAAGAGTTTATTGAGTCGCTCGGTATTCCGTATCATACTGTTGTGAATTGTGGCGGCGATTTGGGCTTGGGGCAGGTCAAAAAGTATGACATTGAACTTTGGGTTCCGGGCGAAGAAAAATACAGAGAAATTTCTTCCGCCTCGTATTTCCATGATTTTCAAACTCGCAGATTTAACATCAGATACAAAGACACCGACGGCAAAACTCGTTTCGCGCACTCTTTGAATTGTACAGCCATTCCAACACCGAGAATTTTGGTTTCGCTTATTGAAAATTTCCAGACAGAAAATGGCACTGTAAAAATCCCTGAAGTCTTGATTCCATATTTCGGCAAGAGTGAAATTTCTTAACCCTTCATGAAAAGAGAAAGGATAAAAAGATCATCTCGCGTTCTAGAAGAGCGTCGAAAAAAAACTTTTATAAAGACGCTGTGGCTTCTTTTTGCTTTGGTGGTTTTTTTGATTGCTCTGGCTTTTTTATCCAGAATGGAGGATTTGTTAATTGACAGTGTGCGCGTTTCCGGAAATGAAGTTATTTCATCTGAGATGTTGGAGGGTGTCGCATTAAATACGCTTGAAGAAAATCCTTTGTTTATTTTTGCCGGCAATAACAAATTTTTATATTCTAAAAAAATATTGATAAGTTCTCTTAAGGATGAATTCCCAAGAATACTTCACGCCAGTGTTCGTAGAGAAGGTGGGACGTTGTTGTTATCTGTTGTTGAAAGAGAAAGATCGTATTTGTGGTGCGGCAATGATTTTGCTGTGGATACACTGGGCTTTACCGAGAAAGAATGTTTTTTTGTTGATGAAAGCGGACTTATTTTTGATAAGGCTCCAAATTTCTCTAAAGGTGTTTATTTTACGTTTTATTCAAAAGTAAGTGATACGGAGCCAATCGGTCAACATATATTGGATTTTGATACTGTAAAAAATATCATGCTTTTGGTTGACGCTCTTGATCAAGAAGGTTTACCGGCTCATTCATTGGTCGTGCTGGATGATACTCAATATGAGCTTTTGCTTAATATTGGAAGTTCGCCAAACTCTCCAGCTAAATTGCTATTTTCTTATGGACAAAGTGTTGACGAAATTTTTAATAAATTAAAAACAATTATGAGTGAGGAGCCTTTCAAGACAGAGTTTGCCGAAAAAAGAAATAAACTTGAATATATCGATGTTCGTTTTAATAATAGGGTTTTTTATCGTTTTAGATAACAG
>CAZKOZ010000006.1:3558-7093 GCA_964554525.1 uncultured Candidatus Saccharibacteria bacterium
AGCCCAAATATGGGATTGATTTAAATAAAAGTATAAATCTGGGTTTTTGGGGTGATTTGGTGAAAAACAAAAAGCCTTTTTTTGTTTTGGCTCCAATGGCTGATGTTACCGATGTGGCTTTTCGCGAAATAATTTCAAAAAATGGAAAGCCTGATGTCATGTACACGGAATTTGTTTCGGCTGACGGACTTAATTCTCCCGGAAGAGAAAAACTTTTGATTGATTTTAAATTTGAAGAATCTCATCGTCCGATAGTTGCTCAGATTTTTGGAAGCGACGAAAGCAACATGCAAAAAGCCGCGGAGCTATGCAAAGAGCTTGGCTTTGACGGCATTGATATAAACATGGGTTGTCCGGACAAAGCTATTATGAAGCAAGGTTGTGGCGCTTCTCATATAAAAAATCCGGATCATGCGATTAGAATAATTGAAGCTGTTAAAAGAGGCGCAGGCGATTTGCCTGTTTCTGTTAAAACTCGCTTGGGTGTAAACAAAAATGAATTTGAAACCTGGATACCAAAAATTTTATCAGCTGGGATTTCAGTTTTGACGATTCACGGAAGAACAGCGAAAGATATGTCAAAAGTTCCGGCAAGATGGGATGATATTAAAAAAGTTACAGAAATTGTTCGCGATTCCGGACTTAAAACATTGGTTGTGGGTAACGGAGACGCGCTTTCTTTGGAAGATTCTCGTACTAAAGCAGAAAACTCTGGTGTGGATGGGGTAATGCTCGGACGCGCGATTTTTGGAAATCCTTGGCTTTTTAATGAATTTAAAAAAGAAGTTCCTGTGCGTGAAAAACTTGAAACAATGCTCTTGCACACGAAAACATTTTTGGAATATCTGGGCGAACACAAAAATTTCAGCATCATGAAAAAACATTACAAAGCTTACGTGAACGGCTTTAATGGAGCCAAAGAGCTTCGAATAAAACTTATGGAATCAGAAAGTTACGAAGAAATAGAAAAATACACAAAAGAGTTTCTTGACTCATTATAGAAAGTGTCCTGTTTTTATTTTTATGGCTACACATGTGCTAACATGTCTATTGTGTAGTCTTCGGATTGCATGATTATCAGTTAATAACAAAATAATCATGGACGATAACAACAATGTTGTGCCTGAAACTGATGAAAATACAGTTCCACAAGGGCAAGAAGTAGAACAAGCAGCTCCAGCTGGTGCGCCAGAAGAAAATCCAGCAATGTAGTAATTACAAAATCCTCGCATTGTCGGGGATTTTGTAATTATCAGGAATGATTGACTTTTTGCTTTAAAACTGTAGATTTTTCGGGTAAAATAAAAACATGAAAACAAACAAGAAGATAATAGGGCGTTTGGAATATATTGATTTACCGGATTTTGGCCTGAAAAATATTGTCGCCAAAATAGACACCGGTGCGTATAATGGAGCAATTCACACCAATGGGGTCGTGGAAAAGGAAGTTGATGGAAAGATGGTGATTGAGTTCAGTCTCTTGGATGAAAGACACCCGGAGTTTCGCGAAGACATTTATCAGGTGGATGATTTCGAAAAACGAAAAGTTAAAAATTCAAATGGTGATGTGGAGCTTCGCTATGTCGTGCCGACAAAAATATTTCTAGCCGGACATGAGATTCCTGTAAAGCTAAGTTTAAGTAATAGAAAATCACTCAGATATCCGGTTCTCCTGGGAAGAAAAATTATTAAAAATCTTTTTGTTGTTGATGTGGGTCAGAAGTTTGTTAATTAAAAAATTTTATGAAAATAATAATTCTTTCAAGGCAACCAGAAATATATTCCACAAAAAGACTTTTTGAAGCTGCGCAAAAAGCTGGGCACGAAGTTTCTATAATAGATCACACAAAGTGTCATTTGATTATGGAGAAGGCAAAGCCAGCTGTGCGTGTCGGTGATGAGTATATTAAAGATGTGGATATTATCGTTCCAAGAATCGGCGCATCTGTTACAGTCTATGGTTCGGCGGTGATTAGGCATTTTGACTTGATGGGTATTCCATCTCTCCTTACTTCCACAGCACTTATTCGTTCTCGCGATAAACTTCGGTCTCTCCAGATGCTTTCAAAGTCTGGTATCGGTATTCCAAAATCAGTTTTCGCTCGTCATCCAAAATCAGACGATGTTAAAAGAATGATTGCCGAAGCGGGCGGAACTCCGGTTATTTTGAAACTTCTTGAAGGAACTCATGGAACAGGGGTTATAAAAGCGGATTCAGTTTCTTCGGCAAAATCTGCTGTTGAGGCTTTCTCTGGCATCAAGAAAGATATCATTGTTCAAGAATTTATTGAAGAGGCAAAAGGGAAAGATATCAGAGTGTTTGTTGTTGATGGCGTTGTGGTTGGCGCGATGGAACGCAGCGGACAAGATGGCGAGTTTCGCTCAAATCTTCACAAAGGTGGTGTTGCTAAACCCATAGAGCTTTCTGAAAAAGAAAAATCAGTGGCAATTTTAGCAGCGCATATCCACGGATTAACCGTTGCCGGTGTGGATATGATTATGTCTTCACGTGGACCGCTTATAATTGAGGTTAATTCTTCACCTGGACTTCAGGGTATTGAACGCGCGACTGGTGTTGATATTGCCGGCAAAATAATCGAGGCAGCCGAAAAGAAATTTGAAAAAAAGAAAAAAGAGAAAGAGAAAATAAAAGGCAAGAAAAAGAAGAAAAAAAAGAAAGATAATAATGAGTAAAAACAAAGCCCCAGCGAATCGGGGCTTTGTTTTTTGCTCCTTTTAGCCCTCAAAAATTTTGCTATAATACCCCTATGTCAGATTTAGCTTTATATAGAAAATACAGACCGGGGGATTTTAATGAAGTCTTAGGGCAGGATCATATCGTGAAAGTTTTGAAAGGCGCTCTTAAGCTTGGCAATGTTTCTCATGCGTATCTTTTTTATGGACCGCGAGGAACAGGAAAAACTTCCATCGCCAGAATCGTCGCGCGTGAGCTTGGAACAAAAGATCACGATATTTACGAAATTGACGCAGCGTCAAATAGAAAAATTGAAGACGTGCGGGAGATTCGCGAATCCGTGCGAACACTGCCGCTTGATTCAAGATACAAAGTTTATATTGTTGACGAAGTTCACATGCTTACAAAGGAGGCTTTCAACGCGCTTCTTAAAACTTTAGAAGAGCCGCCAGCGCATGTTGTCTTTATCCTCGCCACGACCGAGCTTAATAAAGTTCCAGACACAATCGTTTCCAGGTGTCAGGTTTTTACTTTTAACAAACCGACAATTTCTGTTTTGAAAGACCTGGCTCTTAACATTGCCAAAAAAGAGGGATTTAAAATAGACAACGCCGGGGCGGAACTTATCGCCTTGCTTGGTGACGGATCTTTTCGCGATACTCAAAGCGTTCTGCAAAAAGTCATTTCATTTTCCAAAGACAAAGTTTTGAGTATTAAAGAAATTGAGGAAGTGACAGGCGCGCCGAGCGGGGAATTGGTGAATGATTTTATCTCGGCTATTGCTTCAGGCGATATTCAGAAAGGTTTTTCTGCGATTCGCGCAGCTGAAGAAAAAAATAT
>CAZKOZ010000006.1:7103-11019 GCA_964554525.1 uncultured Candidatus Saccharibacteria bacterium
TGAAATGTCTATTTACCTAAAACTCATTTTGGTAAAGCTCCGGCTTTTGCTTTTGGTCAGATTTGCGCCGGATATGAGAGCGGAAATAGAGGAAGAAATTGCCGACTCTGATAAAGATTTCTTTAAAGAGATTTTGAAAGAAAAGGGCGGAGCAATATCTTCAAAAACTCTTGAAGCGCTTTTGGAAGCCGAGAGAAATATAAAACACGCTTTTGTGAAAACTCTGCCGCTTGAAGTGGCACTGGTTAATCTTTTGGGGAAGGAGTAGTTTTTTGCCGCTCGCTTCGCTCGCGGCTCCAACCACGTTTCCTTGATTTTTTCGCCATTTTCAGGCAGAATACAAAGGCTTTTAGCATAAGCTAAAAACAAATTTTGCCGGATCGTCTAATGGTAGGACACCAGGTTTTGGTCCTGGGTATCTAGGTTCGAGCCCTAGTCCGGCAGCTAATTAAAGCTAATATTATGGTTAGTAAAATTACAAACAAAGAATCAGGTAATTATGGAGAGCAAGAGATTGTTAATCTTGTTCCTTGTCCGAACTGTGGGAAGAAATTAATGAAACTACCACCAAATTATCCATTATATGATGTTCAATGCACGGGATGTTCTTTTCGTGCACAAGTAAAAACAAATAGAAGTAAACCAAAGTCTGTAGTTTTTGGAGCAGGATGGCAAATAATGAGTAAAGTTTTAAAATCTGGTTTTATTACCCCGCCACTATTTTTGAATTTTAAATGGACTGAGAAAGGTCGGGAGAAGCAAGAAATTAGATTTTACCCTTTTGTTCCTAAAAATAATCTTAGAAATTACAAACTTTCGGAAACAGCCAGACGAGCAAATTACGAGATGTTTACCTATGTGGGAATGGATAAGTTGCCCTACTTTTTAGTATATGAAAAATAAAATTTAAGAAGTCCACATTGTAACTCTCTTGAAGGATCGGTAGACTTAATTGATGTAGACTACATGAAGTTTCTTCTGCTATACTTGCTACCATGCTTAGTGTATTTAATGAAGTGAGGGTGTTGCGAAGAGAGGGCAGGATCCATCGAAAACTTATAATTCGCATTAGTCTTCTCTCCATAGTTTCTATTATCCTTGCTGGTATAGTTTTCTTTAATGTCGCCTTCAAAGGGGTTGGAATAATGATGTCTGTAATGTTGGCTGTAGTCGGATTTGTTCTTGGGCGCTATATATTCTTCAAAATGAATGTGGTCAGCTGGAACGAAAAAGAAGAAGTAGTCGGAACAGGGAGGATGAATGCAGTAAGCTATGTCGTTCTTGCTCTTTATGTCGCTTTTGAGATTGGTCTGAGGACTCTTCTGGGAGAATTTTTCCCTACGAATGCGATGATATTTTTACTTTCAGGTGTTTCAGGTATGCTTTTGGGTAGGGTGGTAGGAACTATTATAGAAATACATGGTGTATACAAACATATTTATCACAATTAATTTATGACAAGGAAAAACATCTTTTTATTGTTAATAATCATCCTTGTTGCTTTTTTAGTTTTTTCATATTTCAAAAAGGATAATAAGATGGTGATTAATGACCAAGATACAGTTTTTATTGACACCCCGCCATCTTTCGCATGGAAATTTGAAGAAGCTGACTCGCTTAATCTGGACGGTTTTCCAAACACCAATATTTTTCTTGAAGCCGCATATTATAACGGAGAGATTCAAGGTCAGCTAATTGACACCACGCCTGGTAGTTGCAACGTTGTGCCCAACACCGATGAAGACAGCGCACCAAACACAACAAATATTCAGTGTTATAGCGCGGGACTTGGATATCGTTTCAAAATAACAAAAGGAGAAACATCGTATCTTGTAGAGCGAAAGACATTTGAAGAAGCATTGCCCGACTATAACCCTCCTCATTATGAATATGAAGTGGTGGCAGAGTTTTCTTTTTATAAGTAATAAGTTTCTGTAATAAATCCATGAAAAAAGTTTTTTATATTGGAATGTTCATGATTCTGGGGGTACTTCTAAGCACCTTGGCCCATGTTGCTCTAGAGTTTCCAGCTCTGGCTAGCATTTCTCGCAATTTATCTGAGGGTGGTGAAAGTTGGCTATGGAATCATTGGCGGTTATTCCATGACATTGGCGGCATGGTTCTGTTGATTGTTGGTCTTGTTCTAGGATTTTTAGCGGGCAAGAAATATTGGAGAATTGTGTATGTTAAAAAGAATCCTCTTTAAAACACATGGATCGAATACAGAATTTAGAAAAAGGTGATATGTCTTTGCTGTATGAGACGACAAAGGTAACTCTGATTTCATATTTTAAAGAAGCGTGCCTTGAACAACCATCTGGGTTATAATCATTTTGTTATCATTAAAAAACTTATAACTTATGCAAACTCTTAATTTTTCAATTTTGATAAACGCGCCGCGGGAGAAAGTTTGGGATGCGATGCTTTCCGACGCGACGTATCGCGAGTGGACAGCCCCCTTTAGCCCCGCCGGCTACAGTTCCCGCTTTGAGGGGAGTTGGGAGAGGGGAAGCAAGATAAGATTTTTGGGCGTCAACGCCGAGACCGGCAAAGAAGAAGGTGGCATGTATTCTGAAATAGCCGACAATCGCCCAAATGAATTTATATCTATCAAACATATCGGAGAAATAAAGGCGGATGGTTCCGAAGTTCCATGGCCAGAATCCACCGGGGATGGTTTTGAAAATTATACACTCAAAGAAACAGACAGCGGAACAGAGGTCATCATAGATGTCATTGGTATTCCTGACGAATACGTCCAAATGATGAATGATACTTGGCCGAAAGCGCTTCTAAAGCTCAAAGAGGTTGCAGAGAGATAAAATTATTAAATAACAATCACAAAATTTATGGCAAAAGTAAGCACATATCTAAATTTTCCGGGCAACACCGAAGAAGCGTTTAATTTTTACAAATCTGTTTTTGGTGGAGATTTTGTCGGAGGCGGATTTATGCGCATGGGTGAAGTGCCTCCTCAAGAAGGGCAAGCACCTTTGAACGACTCAGACAAGAATCTTATTATGCATGTTTGCCTACCGATTTTAGGTGGACATGATCTTATGGGTACTGACGCAACTGAATCACAGGGCTTCAGAGTTAATTTTGGCAACAATGTTTATATCAATCTCATTTTAGATACTCGCGTGGAGACTGACCGTCTGTTTAATGCGCTTGCCGAGGGTGGCAAAGTAGAGATGGCACTCCAAGACATGTTCTGGGGCGACTATTTTGGATCGCTCACCGACAAATTCGGTGTACAGTGGATGTTTGCGTGCGCGAGCAAGGCATAGTTAAAACCGTCATGCAAAACACACCTTCCGGTGATTGCGACATTGTTTCTTTTAATGGTGATGCTTAATTAATTTTATTTTAGACATGAATAAACAGACAAAAATTTTAATAGTTTTATTTCTCGTGGCTGTTAAGATTTTTATCGTTTTTTGGTTCAATCAAAACAAGCCGGATTTTATTACCAACATTGCCAGCAATTCAGAAATTTCGGAAACTGTTTCTTTAGATGGTAAACATTGCTTCACTAGAGAGCAACTAGCAACAGAATCTGCACCATATGAAGTTTATGAAGAGGTTTGGCTTGAAATATCGGGGAACAATGTTGTGGGAGTAAAGAAAGGAACACAGTCTGGCCCAGGTATGACAAATGGTTACGAAGGGTCACTTTTGGGTGAAATTTATGACGACGAAATGAGTTTGGTTTTTTCTTATACGATCGAAGGTTCACAAGGTAAAGAATTGGAGTTGTATAAGATTAACGAAAATGAACTTCAAAAACATCGCCATGTTTTAAAAGAGGAGGATGGCATGTTGGTTCCTGATAAAAACACTGAAGCAACATTGGTTTTGTACCACAGAATCTCTTGCGCTTACGACCTTTTGTTCTAATTCTTAAGTCGCTGCG
>CAZKOZ010000006.1:11029-12041 GCA_964554525.1 uncultured Candidatus Saccharibacteria bacterium
TTTAATTTTTAATTTAATTTATATGAAAAGTAAAATAATTGTTTTTGCACTTTTGATCATCGTTGTTGGTTTTTTTCTATTTAGAAAAAATTCTGAAAAACCGGTAATTGTGACCGAGAATACAGAAGATATTGTTGGGTGCTATATTGCCAAGCTTGGTCAAGATGTATACAGTTTAAATATTAGATCTGCAAATGAAGATGGGGTTTTTGGTAATCTTATTTTTGATAATTATCAAAAAGACAGCTCCAGCGGATCCTTTAGTGGTAGCTACAATGATGGCATATTGTTTGGTGAATATTCATTTCACTCCGAAGGAATGTTTTCTGTGATTGAAGTTATTTTCAAAAAAACAGAAAATGGTTTCCAACGCGGTTTCGGTCCAACAGATGATTACGGTGTTTCTTTTTCTGATATGTCCATGATTGAGTATGATAATATTTATGAATTTATAAAAACTGATGCTGCTTGCCCCGAATCTCTTTAGCTCATGAATACAAAAGATAAGAATAGCAAAACTCTTTGGTTTAAGAGAAAGAAATATGGCTGGGGCTGGTATCCGACGACGTGGCAGGGCTGGATGACAATTTTAATATGGGTTGTAGTTTTTGCTTTGATTTTAGATAGATTTTCTCGCGACGCTGATTTGGGAAGGCTTCTAATTTCTTTTGCTTTCATAACTGCATTGTTAATTTTTGTCTCATACAAAAAAGGTGAAAAACCAAAGTGGCAGTGGGGTGGGGAGGAAGAAGACGACAAGACTCCGACAAATTCGTGATAGAATTTTTGTAAGAATGAAACGAGAAAAACAAAAACATGGCAGACATTTGACGCTTATAAGTGTCTTGCTCTTCGTTGTTATTATAAACGTTGTGATTTTTGTCATAAGTCCGGCGGAAATTGTTGAGCGAATTGGTTCGGAAAACAGTTACATCATAATTTTAATCACGGCGTCGCTTGGCGGAGTATCGGCGATAACCGGCGCAGCGCTCTTTGCTTCCATTGCTGCGTT
>CAZKOZ010000007.1:0-4934 GCA_964554525.1 uncultured Candidatus Saccharibacteria bacterium
GTAGAAAAGCGCGCCATCCTGCCGTCCAATTTCCTCGCCCGACAAATCCAAAACTTTTCCCTCTTTTACCGGAATATAATGCGCCAAAAAATCTTTCATATCAATCGGACCTAAAAAACAAACGCCTTGAGAATCTTTTTTCTCGGCTGTTAAAAGTCCGTATTTTTTAGCAATATTTCTGACTTCTTTTTTTGTCAGTTCTCCGATAGGAAATTTAATTTTTGAAATCTCTGCTTTTGTCAGTGTCCAAAGGAAATAACTTTGGTCTTTATCAAAGTCAGCGCCACGGAAAAGTTGTCCGTTTTCCGCTCGCGCATAATGCCCCGTCGCCACAAAATCCGCGCCAAGCTCCAAGGCTTTTTTCAAAAATACTCCAAACTTCACTTCTTTATTGCACATAACATCCGGGTTTGGGGTTCTGCCGGCTTTGTATTCGTTTATCATATACATCGCCACAGCATCTTTATACTCCTCTTCCGCATCAATAGTTAAAAACGGCACATCAAGCGCAGCGCAAACCCGCATTGCGTCGCGGCGTTCCTCTTTCCATGTGCATTCTATAAAATCCGGTTGCCAGGTTTTGATAAAACAACCGACAACGTTGTAGCCTTTTTCTTTTAAAATCGCCAAAGAAACGGAGCTGTCTACCCCACCGGAAACACCAACAAACACTGTTTCTTTATTTTTTCGCATAATTTGTATTTAGAGTTTAACCATTTTAAAACAAAAAGAAAGAGCTGGCTCTTTTATGGGGCGAATACCCCGAGCCAGCTCCCGAATCTCGAAATGTGCATCACCCGCTTGTCCTTAACGTAAGAGAGAAGGAGGTTTTTCATTTGCTCCTCTATCCCTTCAAACGTGGTTCTTTGGTCAACCAACATTGATGGCACATGCCACCTCCTTGGGTTCAGCCTATGCTTCCATTGATCTGCCCCATGGCTTTTGATCTGAATGGGTACTTTGATTGGCCTTTGGTATGGCAAGCGGACTTTCACAAACAAATCTACGCCCGCCAGGTCATCAGACTTGTCGGTTAGACGCGCATCTTTTATTATTGTGTCTTTTGCTACCAACCTTTTGAACCAACCCAAAGCCAAATGTTCGTTTTTAGATCCGTTTGTTTGTTTTCTTACTTCTTTGATGATCTCATCAAAGATCTGATCCACTTGACATGTGGTTGAATAAGAAAACCGGAATTCGTTCTTATCCCGACCAACGAACATTATACGTTCTTTCGACAAGTTTGATGGAGCAAAGACGAAATGGTGATTTTGCACCATCTCTCTTAACCCAACAAACCGTAAGGTAACAGTGATTGTTCCGTTCAAGGTGCGCAAATCAAAACTTATCAACCTCCCCCCATTTTGGGAAAGGACTTCTGATGTTCGCCTCCTTAAAAAATCACTGTGATGCTCGGCTGCATTAACTACAGATCGCGGCTGATAACCGCGGGTAATTGCTAGTTGTGACATTGTACAGGTGTTTTCTTAACTATACCTAAAAACACACAAAAGGCAAGATCTGGGGTTTTACAAATTCATCAGTTTTTCGTAAATCGCAAACGTCGCGCGAGCATCAGCCAAAGCCGTGTGGGCGCGCTCGTTTTGAATACCGAAATATTCGCAAAGTTTTTGCAGGCGGAATTTCTCCACTTGAGGATTTTTATGAAGCTTTGCATAAGCGATAGAAATTGTGTCTAATTTTGGATAAAACATTTGATTTTCTATTCCTGTTTTTTGGAAGGCATGATCAACGAAAGAATAATCAAAAGTTAAATTGTGCGCCACAAAAATAGCGTCTTTTGTTTTATCAGAAAAAATCTTCATCGCTTCACTTAACGTATTGGCAAATATCCATTGACTTGGATCGTAGCCGTTTATTTTTAATGCTTGAGGATCGGCATCTTCTATTCTTTCCGGTTTTATTTTGAGTTCAATCTCTTCCAGCACTTCAAATTTGTTACCCATGTCACCGATTTGTTTTACCAAAACCAGCCCGAGTTCAATTATCTCGTGCTTGTCTGGATCAAATCCTGTTGTTTCAACATCAATAAAAGCTAAATTATGTTTTTTCATTTTTATTATAAATTTTATCTTAAGTAACTGTTTTTGTTTTTAACATGTTCATCGTGATTTTTGGCATAATGAACCTTTCCGGAATTATCATGAAGATAGTATAAATATGGCGATGAAACTGGATATATTGCCGCTCTGATGGCATTTAAACTTGGCGCCCCGATCGCCCCCGGAGGCAAGCCATAAATCTGATAGGTGTTGTAATCATGTTCCATAGCAAGATCAGAAAGTGTTAATCTGGAAGATGGTTTACCTGTAATATACTTGAGAGTCGCATCCACCTGAAGCCTCATATTCATGCCCATTCTTTTCCAAAGTATCCCAGAGATTGTTTGTTTTTCAACATAATTATTATAAGCCTCTTTTTGGATTATCGACGCCATTGTCACTATTTCATGAAGTGTTTTCCCTGATTTTGCAATATCTTCCATCAAGGGATTGATTCTGTTGTCAAAATTATCCAGCATTCTATTCACAACATCACTCGTTTTTGTTGTGGCAAAAAATATATAAGTATCCGGAAAAAGAAATCCTTCTAAATCTTCAGTCAGAACAAAAAATTCATTTCGATCAAAGTTGACCAATTTTTCCTCATAAATACCAGCCATTTCCTCAAGAGTTGCTCCTTCGGTAATTTTTATTCTAATGGAATCAATTCCATGAACACCGTTTATAAGACGGCGCGCAACTTCAAAAACTGTTATAGGTTTTTCAAAAGAGTAATCTCCGGCAACAATGCTTTTATCACCATCAAACACCACAACAAAAGCATCTAAAATTCTTGGAAATCTCACGATGTTTTTTTCTTTTAAATGATTTGATATTTGCTTTAAATTTGCTCCTCTTTCGATTACCACAATATCTCCCGAAGGAAAACCTGCCGGAGGCGAAATCGCAAAGAAAGAAAACAAAAAGGCGCCAGCCAAAACGATTAGAGCAAAGACAAATATCTTTTGAAATATATTAAGTTTTTTTTGTGTTCTATTTTTATCTAAATTCATACTTAAACCGGCAAATTTGTTGGTGGTTCTGATTTGTTTGATTCTATTCTGCCCAAGCTTGGAGTTTCAGAAACTCGTCCAGGAAAATGAAATATTGTGGCAAGCTCCTCTGAGGTTAACACAAAATGCGGTCTAACGTAAGGTGGATAAAACCAAGATCTTTGAGCGTAAGCATCGAGCATTTCTCTTTTTTTAGCAACGGCTTTTAATCCAGAAGGATCTTGCCATGGATAAACAAAACCGGTGTCGTTTGTAACACCAAAACCATTTAAAGTAAAAGAATTGTATTGCTTCATGATTCCGGTCAGTCCGGTTATATTCATGGCGTCAAAATTTTCTTTTGGAGACAAGTAGATAGCTCTGATACCGCAATCAAAACCCTGCTTATTTAGACTTCGAGAAATTGCCGCCATAGCTACCTTATCATCTTCGGTCATGGCAAGACGTTTAAACTGATCATCTTCTGACGGTTCAAATTTTTTCTTCATGTCATCTAAAGCCTTTTTTGTCTTTTCTCTGTAGTCATAGTAACCACCGGCGAGTCCACCTTTTCTGTAGGTCCACTTTGACACTCGCAAAACAATTTGAAACCACACCTGCTCATCTGGACCGATTGCGCCCATCCACTCAAGCATTGGCGTGATTGGATCGATTCTTTCGTTTTCTTCAGTGGAACCAACAGCTTTGTCCAAGCCATAGTCAACATAAGTTTTGATAGGATAATAATCTTCTTTAGTTAATTTAAATTCAGTTCCCCAAAGCGCCCACTCACGTTTGTGCATATCCGCAATCGTTTCTTCCACATAATCCTCAACTTCAAAAATTTCCGCCTGGGGATATTGAGCATAAATTTGTGATTCAATAATTCTACGAAAACCAACAGGTGTTCTGATTAAAAAATGTATTTCACCGCCAAGCGACACGATTTCCAAAGAAAACCAATTGATTACCTTGCCTTGCCAATATTTATGGTAATTCGTTCCAACCCCGCCGCCCTGAGAAAGAGCGTTTGAAAGAGCCAGCTCCATTGCCATCGGTGATTTAAAAACCTCTTTGGGAACACGTATCTCAAGCAAGACCCACTTAACGCTAGAGAGCCATTGTTCTCGAACATAACCAACCCAAAGTCTCCAGCCTAAAATAACCAAAGCCAGCGGCAACCAATAGCGCGCTGTTTTTAAGATGATACCGAATGAACTTTCTAATGTTGTTGTAAATATGGCAGGATCCATTGCTTATATAATACTAAAAATTTTGCTAACTTTCATCTTTTAAAACATCTTCACTTTTTTGTTCTACAATATTGACCGGTAAAATTAAAATTTTCTTTTCAGGTCCAAAGCTTTCAAAAACAAAAATTACTTTACTTTCAAACATTGGCAACCGCTCTATCTTTAAACCGAATTGAGAAGAAACAGGCGAAAGACTTGCCCCGAGTTTTGGAATTAAATAAGGTCGACCGACAAGTTTCCCATCCGAATCCAAAATCTTCAAACGCGCGGAGTAATCAGAGTATGTCTCCCAACCGCAGCCATTTACATATCCCAAAATTTGGACAGGTAGAGAAACGGTGGAATTTATTTGGGGAACCGTGACAGATATGCCACAGTACAACTCTTTAGTGTTCAAAACCGGTGTCTGAATAATATCTTTTCTATTCAGCTTTACACCGACCGAAATAAAAAATAAAAAACCAACCAAAACAAAAGCGGCAAAAACCAAAAGCGCCTCTATGTGTAAAAATCTTTTTTTCACAAATCTATTATACAAAAACAAAAATGCCCCCGCTAGGAGGGGGCATTTTTACTTCTTGGCAACAGTGTATCTGCCATCGACAAGTTTTTTGAAATATTTTGAA
>CAZKOZ010000007.1:4944-8278 GCA_964554525.1 uncultured Candidatus Saccharibacteria bacterium
ACGACAACCAAAAGCGCTTCTATGTGTAAAAATCTTTTCTTCACCTAACCATTATACAAAAACAAAAATGCCCCCGCTAGGAGGGAGCATTTTTGTTTTTATTTCTTGGCAACAGTATATCTGCCGTCAACAAGTTTTTTGAAATATTTTGAATTTTGGAGATTTACCAGTATCGTATTTCTCTTCAAAAATCTTTCTTTCAAAACAGCGTCGACAATATCTTCTTTTTTCATTGGTCCGTTGGTTGTGAGAATATCTTTGATCACATCGCGCACAATTCCTGGTTTGTAACCCCATTCGCGAAGCGCATATTTACCTCGACCAACCAATACAAAACGAGAATCTTTAATAAGTTCATTGTGAGTTGTGGCTGCAAGAGTTTTCTTTCCGAAGGTTTTTGTTATGGCATCAGCAACCTCACGGAAGTGCATAGGTTCACCATGCTTTCTTAAAACAAGGAAAGTGTAATCTTTCACTCCGCGAGTTTTAACATTTTTAGACTCAGCTCTTCCCCATTCATTCAATGGATTTTTTGCAACCTTCTTTGAAAGACGCAACCATCTTTTTAGGATTTCTTCATCTCGATGTTCGTTAGAAATATCTTTAACATGAGACAAGAACCTGTTGATAAGTTCGCTTTCTTGAACAAGCTCGTCAGTATCCAAAGATTTATAAAGATTACCCAGGGCTGTGTGAATTTTATCAACAACATCATGTTCAATTACCCATCGCGATCTAAAGTGGTCATCTTCTTTGTGTTGAGTGAAAGAATCTCCCAAAACCAAATAAAAGTTTATGTGATTTTGAGTCGAAGGATCTTCTGAAATGTGACAAAGAAAGTCATCTTCACAGACAACAGCTCCATGAGAATGGATTAAATCTTTTAACTCAGAAAAAACACCCTCGTGCTCTTTCATTGCTTCTGATTTTCTTATTGCTGTAAGGGCCGCGTTTTCGATTTGTCTCACTCTTTCTCTTGTAATTCCATACTTTTGACCAATAGCTTCAAGCGTTTTTCGCTTTGTATCTTCTCCCAAACCATAACGATTTGAGACAATATCCAAAGATCTGTCTTTTAGGACAGACAACAGCTTCTTGCTTACATGCTTTGGCCGAAATGTGATAATTGCCATAACTAATTAACCTTAATTTTTAAGTAACACGATTCTATCACTTATATAAAAATATGTCAAACCCTCGACAAAATCCTAGAAGAGTTTCAAAATATCACGGAAAGTTATAAAAACCATAAGAGTGATGAGTAGCAAGAAACCTGCGGAGTTAAAAGCGTTCGCTATCTTGGGAGAAATCTGTGAACCTTTGATTTTTTCGATAATTAAAAACAAAATTCTTCCACCATCGAGCGCCGGAAAAGGTATAAGGTTTATAACTCCCAAATTTATGGAAATAAGCGCAATAAAAGTCAGAAGATAGACAATGCCCAAAGCGCTGGCATCTCCAACCAAAGAAACAATTCCCACGGGACCGGTTAAATTTGAAATATCGGCAGTACCGCGAAAAGCGTCGACAATTAAATCTCCAAGTCCAAATGCGATTTGATAAATCATTGTTCCGGTAACTGCAAAACTATCAAGAACAGCTCTCAAAAAAGGAGGTTTGTATATTCCAACTTCACTAACACCGACGCCGATTCCGGGTTTATCACCCACAACATAATCACCGATCAAAACTTCTGTTTTTACAATTTCTTTTTCTCTGAGTAAATCCAAAACCACAATATCATTTACCCCGCCAGTCATTGGTACGTTTTGAATAGAATCATAATAAGCGCCTTGGTAGTAAGCGGACAAAATCCTGTCACCAGCCAAAACACCATATTTTTCTGCCGGAGAACTTTCTATAATCTCTGTTATAAGAGCGCTTTTGCTTTCTATATATTTTTCATTAGTTGAATCAACAGAAGAAGGGAGCCCGAGAAAAAGAGCAATCAAAATTACAAACCAGGCAAAAATAAAATTAAAAAGAGGACCGGCAAACATAACCGTGGCTTGAGCGAATTTTGACTTGCTTGTAAGTGCCACACCTTTTGAAGACTCATCTTCTTTAACATCCTCTGGGTTTTCGCCAAAGATTTTCACAAATCCGCCAAAAGGTATCCAATTCAAAGTAAAAATTGTTCCGCCTTTTTTAAACAAAGTTTTGGCCCGTGGCGGATAACCGATGCCGAATTCATCAACTCGTATCCCCCACTTTTTCGCCACAATAAAATGACCGTATTCATGAACGATAATTAAAACAGCCAATATGAGAATGAAAATTACTATAGACATTATTTAGTTAAGACTGAATCTTCTTTTTGCTTAAAGATTTCTTCGAGAGCTTTGTTAGCGTCATCAACCAATTTTTGAACTTCTTTTTCGGAAAACTTCTGGTCGTCTTCTGACATTTCTCCGGATTTTGTTTTCGCGTCTATGTCTTTCATAACAATTTCTCTTTCTTTGCGAACAGAAACCCTAGAATCTTCAAGCTTTGCTTTTAAAACCTTTACCAACCTCTCTCGTGTTTCTCCTGTGAGCTGAGGAAAAATAACCCGAAGACCGATGTCATCTGTTGCAACGGACAATCCTAAATCGCTGGTTATGACAGCATTTTCAATTTCTTTCAGCTGACTTTTATCCCAAGGCACGACTCGCAGAGTTTTTGGATCATCAATAGAAATAGAAGCCACGTTTTTAATCGGCTGACGTGTTCCATAAGAATCAACGGTCAAGCCATCCAAAACAGATGGATTCGCCTGCCCGGTGTGCAAAGATGAATATTCTTTTTTTAACCACTCGGCGGTTTTCGCCAAGCCGTCTTTTAGAGATGTTGTGTTGTATGCCATATCACTATTCTACATAAATAAATTCAAAAAATCTAGACCCTAAAAAGTTAAAGTCAGCGCCAGCGTCTCCAAAAGATTTTTCACTGAAGAACCTTGATCATGAATATAATCTTTGATTTTCCACAAAAGTTTTAAATCAAAATTTTTCTTATCTTCCCTTTTCGCGATCTCCACTTCCAAAGAGTTCAAAAAACTCACAACATAAGATTTCAGCAGTCCGGAATTTTCTTCTTTATCAAACTTCTTTAAAATCTTTTGAGAAATTTCATATCTTTCATCTTGGTCGCCAGCCAAAAATCTTTGCGCAAGTTTCTGTAAATCAGCATCGCTCTCATTTTTCCCCTCACCCAAGTCAATCAAACGAGATTTAAGAGTTGGTAAAAGTATTTCGGTGTTTTTTGTCAGAATAAAAAAGTGAACGCCGGATTTTGGTTCTTCCAAAACTTTTAACATCGCGTGCTGGGCATCATGTGAAAAATACTCGGTTGC
>CAZKOZ010000007.1:8288-11887 GCA_964554525.1 uncultured Candidatus Saccharibacteria bacterium
AATTTCCTGTCTTCGGCTTTTTCGTTTTGAAAAGCTTTCACCTCGCGCGCATCATTAATAGAAAAACTCTGCGTCTTTTTAAGCAAAAAATTTGGATTGGCTTTTGTTTTAAAACCGAGCGTTTCTAAAAAAGCCAAAAAATCGTCCAAAGACCCGGCGTCTATTTTAACCAAATATGCGTGATGCAAATTTTCTTTTTTAAGAGAAAACATTTTATCTTTTTGCAATGATTGTTCTTTTATAAGTTTCAAGGTGATTTAGAGCGACGCCTGTACCCCGCACAACACAAAACAGAGGATCTTCCGCCAAGCGAGCCTTTACACCGGTTCGACGATAGATGAGTTCCGGCAAGTTGCGAAGCATTGAAGATCCGCCGGTCATAATTATACCTTGGTCAATTATATCACTCGCGAGTTCCGGCGGAGTCTCTTGCAAAACATCTTTTATGGCTTTGATGATTTGCTTTAACTCTTTGTCTATCGCTTGAACAATTTCGTTTGTTGTAACTCTGGCTGTTCTTGGCAGACCTTGGACAAAATCACGCCCCTTAATCGTCGCCACCAAAGGCTCTTCCATTGGAAGCGCTGAGCCGATTTTGACTTTCACCTGTTCGGCTGTTCTGTCGCCGATTGCCAAGTTAAAAGTTTTTTTAATATAGTCGGCGATTGCGTGGTCAATTTTATTGCCGGCGCATTTTACGGAATTCGCCGCGACAATCCCCCCAAGAGAAATCACTGCTACATCTGTCGTTCCGCCACCGATATCCACCACCATATGCCCTTTTGATTCATGAATCGGAATTCCAGCGCCTATAGCTGCCAAGATCGGCTCTTTCACCACATAAGCATTTCTCGCTCCAGCTTTTATCGCCGCTTCAACCACCGCGCGCCTCTCAGTTGAAGTCACACCCGCCGGCACAGAAATCATCACTTCCGGTTTGATTAGATTAAAATTCCCCAAAGCTTTATTCATAAAATAGCGAAGCATTGCTTCTGTTACTCGATAGTCGGCAATCACACCGTCTTTCATTGGACGGTAAGCGATAATGTTGTCTGGGGTTCGTCCAATCATTTGCTTTGCTTCAAGTCCGATGGCCAATATTTTATTATCCTGTTCCGAGACAGCCACAACAGCCGGCTCATTAAGCACAATTCCCTTCCCAGGCACAAAAACAAGCGTGTTTGCAGTTCCGAGGTCTATTCCTAATTTCTTACTAAAAAATCCCATAAGTTAAGGGATTATAGCATTTTAAAACCCGCCCGAAAGCTCTTGACAACAAGAAAAATAACGCCAATTATTTATATGTTAAAATCAAATTATGTTCCCCGAAGATAAAGAACGAAGCAAAGAATTCACAAAACTTCTAGATGAGGTTAGTTTTATCCCGCAAGAAACTGGACGAGCCAAATATGAAATCGGCATTGCAATTGTCGACCTTAAAGAATCAGAGCCAAAAATCTTTGGCTATAATTTTGACCATTTTATTTATCCTGCATCGGTCTATAAAATTTTTATAGGCGCAGAAGTTTTGCGTCGGATAGAAATTGGCGACTTTGAGATAGGGCAAATCGTAGAAATAAAATCACCGAACGACGTAGACAAAGACGCTCGCCTCTTTCCCGGAGATACGCGCAAACTTTTAAATGCCGTAGATAAAGTTTCTGTTGATTATCTGCTTGACCTCATGCTAACTCGGAGCGACAACACAGCCTCAAATACTTTGATTGATTTAGTGGGGCATGAAAGCATAACCGAAAATATAATTTACAAATACGACTGGCATGGGAGCGAGGTAACAAGAAAATTTTTAGATAGAGTTAAAGAAGATAAATCATACCGCTTTTCTGATTCAACAAAAACTTGCGCAAGGCATGTCGCCGAATTTTTCTACACGACAGAAAAAGAAAAACTTGTCTCGCCTTTTGTTTCGCAAAAGTTAAAAGAATATATGCTGCGTTTTAATAAAGGTGGTAAAAAGGGTCTTTGGCTTCCGGGTGTTTATAAAAACTACTACTCTAAGGGTGGGTGGCTTGAAACAAATCTATACAAGAAAAATCCGTTTTCACTTTTTAAAGCCATTTTTACAAAAGGCTGGGCGGTCATTCGCTGGAGTCATGATGCCGGTGTTGTTACGGGAGAAAATTCACATTATGTTATTTCTGTATTTTCTGTTTCAAAAATTATAAATCCAAATAAAAAATTCCCCATTCAAAAACTGGCAAAATTGATTTATGATTTTATGGAAAATGAAAAATCTATATAACTACCCAAAATCTTAATTTTGTGATATTTTAAAAGCAAAAGCACAAGAACATGGAAGTAAATAAAGCTCTTTCAGACTCTGCCTATGTTAGTCATGGGCTAAAAAACTTGGAAATTGAGTTTCCACGTGTTACAAGCCAGGACATCTCTGATAATTTGTTCACCCCACTGACAATACAAAAAAACAGACCAGTTATAACAAACTTCTGCTGGGGATGGAACAACAAGCCTTGCGAATATCGCGAGACAGGAGACATTGACAAGGAGGTTGCTCGTGAACTTCTTAGGCTTGGACTATTTCACTTGCATGATAGGGTGGCGATCAAGCTGTTGCCAACCAAGATTGACAAGTCAGACGGTGCATACACATCGTATGTAACCCCAATAGCCATCATGGAAAGAGCGAGACGCTAGTCTCGCTCTTTAATTTAATAAAAAATCCCCATCTTTTTTATTGCTCCTTCGTTTTCCCTCAAAAACCCCTCAAACCCCTCTTCATCTTTTATTTTGGCTGACAAATTTTCTTTTGGTGGGATTCCGAGAACGCTCGCCGGATCAAGCACTATAATTCTTCCCTTCTCATCACGAAACTCAATTTGCAAATGTAAATGAACGTGCTTCCCTTCAGAATTACCGGAACTTCCCATTCCTCCGAGAATAGTATCTTTGCTAATGGAAATATTCGGATAATGATTAAAACTTATTTGCCGGAGCATTTTTTGATATGAAGAAAATTTTATGTTCGCGCTTTTCAAATGCATGTAAATTGAAAAAAGTTTAAATCCGTCTTCAGTTGTAACTTCCGGGTGAGATAAGAAAACATAGTTCCCATTCACAAGACCAAAGCCGGAATACTCAAGCATGCCATCCAAAATTGGTTTTATTGGTGTTTTTGATTTGTCGGAAACATCAATACCAAGATGATAATAATTTGGCTCTTTTTTTACAGGGTGAAAACGAAAACCGAAATTTCCAAAAAATGGATTTATTTTTTCTCTAAAATTTAAAACCGGCTCACTAAAACTAAAATGCGTTCCGAGTGTCTCGTAGAACGCCTCCCAAAACTCGCTATATTCTTCGTTCGGAACCAAGTGCTTGTCTTTTCCAGCATCGGTTCCCGGACGAGGTTTTGTCATTTCCAAAATCGGCGGCAAATAACTCATGCGGGGTATTTTAACATGAATGTCAATCTGTAAAAAATTCACAATTTCGTCTATTATTTAAAGTATGAGATTGGTTACCATTATCCCCTTTTTAAAAACACTTCAAAAGGAAACTTTGACGTATTATTCCGCCAAAGATATCAAGGTTGGCGATGTGGTAAAAGCGCCTGTCAG
>CAZKOZ010000008.1:0-11286 GCA_964554525.1 uncultured Candidatus Saccharibacteria bacterium
ATATTACCAGAAAATTGACAAAAAGGCGAAAAAACATAACATAGATATAAACGTTCCTAAAACATTAAGACCATGACAGACCTTTCTCGTAGACTCCACATATCTGAGGTGCAGCAAGTTCTCAGGGACAAAAGAGACTATGATCAGGCGCTACAAAAAGCCCGGGAAATTCTTTCTGGGATTGGCACTCCTGAAGAAGTCTACAGGCTATCGTTGGAGCTTACAGATGAAGCTCTTGATAATCTTGAGGAAAATGGCGAGAATCTTCACATCGACCGTCCAGCACACCATTAAAACACTCTAACAATGGAACCCAATGCTTAAAGTGTTTGACCTTACCTGGAAAAAAGTCTGGTCAATCCTGATCGGACTTGCACTTTCAGTCACCATCTTCCTTTTCTCGTTTGTCTTGCCTGCATATTTAGAGTACAAGGCACAAACCGAAACAGGATTGAAAAACATGCACGCAACCTACATGATCTACACGGCGATTTCAGTCAGTCTATTCTACGTTGCCATCAAGCTGAATCTCTGGTTCAGTAAGAAAAGCAACTTTGGAATGGATGTTCTGGCAATCGCAATCGGTTGTAATTGCATGCTTTGGTGGCTCATGTTCTTCATGAGTTTTCCAAAATAAGATAAATACCCGCGCCATGTGCGGGTATTCTTTTTTTATTTACCTCGTAAAATCTTCACAACCTCATCGCGAACCCTTTTTACAGATTCATCATCATAGGCAGACATTATAAAAACCGGTCTTTTAAATTTCTCAAATTTTTTAACTATATCTTTAACAATCTTCTCATCAACAATGTCAGTCTTGGTCAAAATAATTATTTCATCTTTTTTTGCCAAATCCTCCCGCCCACCTTCGACGTTCGGACCGGCATCATAACTTTCAAGTTCCGCGCGAATATTTTTGTAAGTCTGCACAGGATCCTCCCGCCCGTCTTCGGCATTCGGATCAGCTGACTCCAGAGAAACCAAATGCGCCAAAACTTTCGTCCTTTTTATATGTTTTAAAAATTTCAGCCCCAAACCCTTGCCCTCTGACGCGCCTTCAATAATTCCCGGAATATCGGCAATCACGAACTCTTCCAAAACCCCAAGATGCGGATCAAGAGTTGTAAAAGGATATGCGCCAATTTTTGAGTTGGCGTTTGTTACAGCGTTCAAAAAAGTTGACTTGCCGGCGTTTGGGTAACCCACAAGTCCCAGGTCGGCAAAAAGCCGAAGCTCAATGAAAAAGTTTCCGTCTTCACCATCTTTCCCTGGAGTGGATTCATAGGGTGTGGTGTTGGTGGAGGATTTAAAATGCTCGTTGCCAAGCCCACCCCGCCCACCTTTCAAAATCAAAATTTCTTTACCATCTTCGTCCATATCATGAACTTCTCCAGTATCAACATTCGTCACAAGAGAGCCGAGCGGAACCTTAATATAAAGATCTTCACCATTTGCGCCTTCCCGGCTTTTTTTTGCTCCGGCTTCACCATTTTCAGCCTTAAAAACTGGATTATGAGTGTAATCAGAAAGAAGCGAAGCATCTCGCACCGCTTTTAGATATACATCACCACCCTTGCCGCCATTTCCACCCGCCGGCCCAGACCAAGGTTTTGATTTTTCACGAAGCCAGCGAACGACGCCATCACCGCCATCGCCAGCTTTCGCATAGATTTTTAATTCGTCAACTAATGCCATAATTTAGTAAGTAGCAAGTAAAAAGTAGTAAGTAGTTTTTAGAAATTAGGCAGCCTTGTTTAGTTCTGAATCTTCGTCACCGCTTTTATATCCTTCAAAACCTTCACCCAAATGTTCTACCTTAAACTTAACAGCAAAACCGCCCATATCTTCGGCAACAAAAGCAATATCGCCATACTGATTGTTGATCAAGTTAACATGGGCTTCCGCCTCTTCTAGCGTGTCAAAATTAAGCTTGTCGATATCGTTTTCAATAAAAAACTTCAATATTTGGTCTCTTGTAACCTCTTTCTTTGCGTTCTCAAAATTTGATTTTTCCATATAACTACAAATTAACTTTTAATAGCCAAATTAGCAAGCTCTATTGCGTCTTCTCTTTTTTCCGCAACACACAAAAATCCGCCATTATGACAAAACTTAGAGGTAAAAATACCCGTTTCTTTTTGTAAATCCGCGCCAGAAAGCCCTGTCCAACTCTTCGGAAAAGGCTTTTTGCTATCCATACCCTCTTTGTTTTTGCGTGTTGCGACAATATTCCATTCATCCCCGCGACTGCTTGTATAAACAATATACAAAAGCTCGGGCAAATCAAACGCGCCAACCGTGAGCGCA
The DNA here is from genome assembly GCA_964554525.1 of uncultured Candidatus Saccharibacteria bacterium. Lineage (GTDB taxonomy): Bacteria > Patescibacteriota > Minisyncoccia > Phycocordibacterales > CSBR16-119 > JAUPTX01. The sequence goes on from CAZKOZ010000008.1 coordinate 2,311, forward strand.
AATCTGCCATATTCCTTCTCTACAACAACAACCCTTTTGTCTTCTGCGGAACCATAAAGACCTTTCATATAGCTATTTATTTCAAACTGTTTTTTTGTCTTTCTGATAGCTTTTTGCAAAATGTCTTTGGCAAGCCCGGCAAGCATCAAAAAAGATTTTTGATATTCTTTTTCGTTTGCGCCGTCTTCCGGATAGTTAAGCCCTACAATATCTTGAAAAGTTATAGGAGTAACATCTTGAATTTTAGAAATAAAAACATCCATACCGTTATCATTAGCGTCAATCGGCTGAGCAAACTTTCTATCAATCTCTTCTGCCACCTCTCTACTCTCGCAAATTTCTTCACCAAAACTTTTCCAAACAAGACCAAAAGCCGCATAAGAAATACCATTTTGCCGCGCACCGGCTCCACCTTTTTGATGATGGTCAAATCTATTTTTCTCCGGCGAATATTCTCCACCAACGTCAAAAACATAATCAGCTCGCGCAAGTCTTTCACTGTCGCGAGTTCGCCAAACTTCGTATTTTTCGCCTTTTTTATCTAAAAGTATTTGCAAGGTTGCGCAAGCAAAAACATCATCGGAATGAAATCCCCCGTTATGCGTAGCTAAAATTTTCTTTTTATTCCAAAACATTAAAATTATTCTTTTACAACCCTGTCGGTCAACCAGTTTAAAACCGAAACTATCACAGAACCCCAAACAGCGCTCATAAATGTTGCCACATCAAATCCATTCACCACATCTGAAACAAACCAGAAAAATACCGCGTTCAAAATCAGGGCAAAAAGTCCGAGTGTAATGATATTTATCGGCAAAGTTAGAATTTTTACAATTGGTTTGACGATTGTGTGAATAAAGGTTAACACTGCGCCGGCAATGACTGCAGGCAACACACCAGAAACATCAATCCCTGCGACAAAGTGCGCTGAGGCTATTACCGCGAGTATTAACATGAGCCATCTGAAAAATAAATTCATATGATTAGTAAGTAGCAAGTAAAAAGTAGTGAGTAGGACGAGTAATTTTTTACTTATTAAACCTATTTGAACTGTTAATTTATAATATACTCTCTAAAACAATCCATCAACCACGTTTTTGACATCACCTCCATCTGCTTTGCCTTTTAAATCTTTCATGAGAGCGCCCATAAATTGTCCTTTCTGCGATGCGTCAGAAATTCCCATTTCAGATTTTTTTGTTTTGGCGAAAGCGTGAATTTCATCCACAGACATAAGTTTTGGTAAGAACTCTTCCAAAACAACAAGCTCGGCTTTTTCAGCTTCCGCCAAATCATTTCGCCCGCCAGCTTCAAACTGCGAAATAGAGTCTTTTCTTTGTTTGGCAAGTCTGGTTATTACAGTAATTGCTTCTTCATCAGAAAGCGCGTCTTGCGGAGTTCTTTTTAAGCTCACAAGCTCGTTCGTAAAAGCCGCTAAAACAGAACGCAAAACCAAAAGCCGAACTTCATTTTTTGCTTTCATCGCCTCTTTCATTTGTTCTTTGATTTTTTCTTGAAGTGTCATGCATAAATTCTAGCAAATCTGTTATAATTTCGCTATGCAAAAAAAACTTATATTTTTAGACACGGAGACGACTGGGAATTTGCCTGATGACAAGCTTTGCCAGATTTGCTACAAAATCGGCGATAAAATCGTGGAGGGGCTATATAAACCAGATAAGCCGATTTCTATTGAATCAATGGCGGTGCATCATATTACCGAGAAAATGGTTGCGGACAAACCGGCTTTTAAAGATAGTCCGGAATATAAAGAGCTTGAAGAAATTTTCAAAACTGATGTGATTTTCGTCGCTCATAATGCAAAATTTGATGTCGCGATGCTTGAAAAAGAAGGTTTGAAAGTTGGCAAAACAATAGACACTTTTCGCGTGGCAAGGCACTTGGACTCGGAAGGAAAAATTTCTTCGTATCGTTTGCAATATTTGCGGTATTTGCTCGGAATTGAGATTGAAGCGACAGCGCACGACGCCAAAGGAGATGTTTTGGTTTTGGAAAAACTTTTTGAAAGACTCTTGAAAAAAGTTATGGAAATGGAAAATCTTTCGGAAGAAACGGCAATAGACCAAATGGTAGACATTTCTTCCCATCCGGTTTTGTTCAAATATTTTAATTTTGGGAAATATAAAAATACAAGCATTGAAGAAGTCGCCAAAACAGACCGCGGATATTTAGAGTGGCTTTTGAAACAAAAGAAAGAAAATCCCGAGGAAGAGGAAGACTGGATTTACACCCTTGAACACTTTTTGAGTTTGTAGTATTGTGTGAACAAAGCACATAACCATGGCAAACTGGGACAAGACTGTAGATGAAAGCGGTCAACAATACATTGAAATAAACGGGAAAAAGTTTCCTTGCAGAACCCTCAAGCCACACGAAATGTTCGCGGACGGCGAAGAAGGAATGAGGCGCTTTCAAGAAGAGATGCAGAGAGCCCGCGAAGAGTTTCGTCGCAAGGAGTGGGAAAGCTGGCTGATAGTGAAAGATGTCTTACTTCGTTAAACCCAAAGCTCATGATAAAACCCTTACCCGAACCACCGAGCCACTTCGCTGTGAACGCTATCATGCTCGCCTTTACCCTGCTGTGGGTTGGCGCACTGATAGTTCCATTCTGGCTTTGGTAGCCAGAGACTTACGCCATACTAAGCCCTTCTGCTCGTGAGCAGGGGGCTTTTTCTTTTCTCTGTTTTTGCGATAGAATGGGCGCATGACAATCATTTACATACTCATTGGACTTGTGGCGGGAATTGCTATTTTCGTTTTTTTAGACAGAAATAAAAAATCCGAAAAAGAAGATGACAAAGCTTTTCGTTTTCTTGCCGATGAAATGAAAGATATTCGTCGAACTCTGGACGAGCGTCTTCGCGATTCAGGAAAAGAAATGATGGAATCTTTAAAATACCAAACAAGCGAGTCGCAAAAACTTATTCGTGAAATCACGCGCGAAATCACAGAAGTGAAAGAAACCGGCAAACAAGTGATGAACTTCACTGACCAGCTCCAACAGCTTCAAAACATGCTTAAAAATCCAAAAAGCCGCGGCGTTCTGGGTGAATATTACCTTGAAACCTTGCTCAAAAACACTCTTCCACCCGGCTCATACCAAATGCAATACGGATTTAAAAACGGAGAAATTGTGGATGCTGTGGTTTTTATTAAAGACAAAATAATTCCAATAGACTCGAAATTCTCTCTTGAGAATTACAACAAAGTTTCCGAAGCTGAAAATCAAGCGGAAAAAGAACGACTTGAGAAAGTTTTTGTCGGTGACCTAAAAAACAGGATTTTAGAGACTTCAAAATATATTCGCCCGGAAGAAGGCACGATGGATTTTGCTTTTATGTTCATCCCGCACGAAGCGATTTACTACGATTTGCTTATAAATAAAATCGGCGCAGTTACAGAAGACACGGAAAATTTAATTCAACGCGCCGCATCAAAATACAAAGTTGTGATTGTTTCGCCAACATCTTTTTTGGCGTATTTGCAAACGGTTCTACAGGGACTCAAAGCAATGCAAATAGAAGAACGAGCGACAGATATTCAAAAACGTGTTGGTGAGCTTGGAAAACACTTGCAAGCGTATCACGAATATCACGACAAGCTGGGTAAAAACCTGGGAACTGTTGTAAACCAATACAACCTTTCAAACAAAGAGTTCAAAAAAATAGATAAAGACGTGATGAGAATTTCCGGCGAATCTATAAACGTCGAAATTTTAGAGATAGACAGACCAAAGGAAGATTAAAGATTAAACAAAAAACACCCCTCTGCTCGGGGTGTTTTTTGTTTCTTTTAATATTTTATTTAACCACTTCTGTGATATCAATCTTATACCATTCTTGCCATACTGCATCTTCAGCGGAAACTTCTTTCATTTGAACTATGATAGTTTCCATGTCTTGCATAACGGCAAATTCTCTTGTTGTTTTTCCATCAGAACATTTTGCGTAAGCAACTGAAGCCCCTGAGATTCCTGTTGTATCTAGAGAATCCACGCTCTCACATGTTCCTGGATGAAAACCAAGCTTATATGGACGTCCGAAGGTGATTTCATTTCCGTTTCTAGTGAAATTGGAAAACATCATCTTCAAGTATGTATTTCCTGTTCCCACAACTTGCTCATCCTCTGTGTCAAAAATCCATTCAACGCCAGAGAAGTCATATGTGTAATCGCCACTAACGACAGTCTCTGCAGGTGAAGAAGATGTTAAATCTCTTTCTTCTTCTAGCATCTCTTCGTCTTCATTTGAAACTTCTGCCCTCTCTCCCTTATTACCTCCAACTGTTAATATTAAAACTAAAATTACAGCTAATCCAAGGACACCCAAAAGGGTATTTTTATTGGACTTAATCTTTTCTTTCATACTCATGCCAATAATATATCATAGCCGGAAATAGTGTTAAATCTTGTTTTTTGGCATTTTTGTGTTATATTTAACTCGTTAAAAGTGAGAAATACTGAATAATAAGGCTCTATCGTCTAACGGTTAGGACGGATCCTTCTCAAGGATCAAATCGGAGTTCGATTCTCCGTAGAGTCACCGCGTCAAACGCGGTGAGCACGTCTGACGTGCTCACCAATCATACTAGAATTACTAAGAACAATCCTTGCTATTTATAAAAAGAAATCCCGACCACTTAGGCCGGGCTTTCTATTCTTCAGATTCGCTCTTTGGCAATTAACTTGCGTCGCCTCTTTTCTGATGCGATCTCGAGCCTTTCAACAAAGGCGGGCTCACGCTGTCCGTCCGTTGTTTTAATAAGACTACGGATTGTCCGTTCTAAGTAGCTCCTGTTTTGCAAGTTCCCAAGGAACTTCATGAACCAATAACAATCATACGGGCGATGCTTGAATGGCTCAGCAGGATGCACATGCAACTCATCCACATTCCAATCGTAGCCATTGTCCGTCTGGGGAACATGGGATACTGCGATCATCAGCGCGTTCTCTTCTTCTCCCCTATCTAAAGCGCTGAGATTAAGTATCACATGAAAACGATAACAACCCATTGATCCGTGCTCGAAACCACTTTCTCTATCCCACAAAAAAGCCAATTCAATCAGCGCGTCTTTTGAATATTTTTTGGAAGCAAATTCCAAAACATCATTTTTTAGATTGGGTTTTTCAGTGAATAATCCAACCACAGACTGATACGCCCTTGACTTTACCGCCAAGTATGTCTTTCTTTTGTCCATCTCTAAGGTTCTTTTTGGTTTCGTCTGATACTACTACAAATATTTTACTTTGTAAATAGAAAAACTGCCCCAGCCGAAACAGAACATCTTTAATCCATAAACACCGTAAAGACCATCTCTGTATCTCCGCCTGCAAGCGTCAGAGTACTTCCGGAAAGAGACAGGTTTGCTCCATCCATCACAATCTTACTAAATGCGCTCTCCATATCCATTAGACCTTCCGGAGTGGCGCAATACATAAGAGTTGAGATAATTAGGCCGCTAAAGATTCCATTTTCAAGAGCGTAATCCCCTCCCATATTATTACAAAACTTTGCGCTAACTGAACCACCTTCAAATGATAGCGTATAATTTTCACCTTGAGGGATTTCTTTGCCGTTAAATGAAGCAAGTCTAAAGGTCGTTCCTTCTAAATTCAAACCACCCTCCACACCACTAGAAGTATTTACATTACGCACCAAAATCTCAACTTCAGAAGATGGATTGCCTTGGGTCAAAACCGGAATATGATCAGTGTTTGTCCAACGCAACTCACCACCAACTAAAATACGAGCCGAGACAGCGTATGTTAGGCGCTCGTCTATTTTTGAAGAGTCATAAGCAATCTCAAATGGGATAGGCACATTTTCACCTTGAGTAACTATTGTTGTTTCGCCCACAACATCTGCCGGAACATCTTGCCTTGATACATCTGATAATTTAACTTCGATCACACTGCCCGACGGCAAAGCGATGCGTGAAAGATAGGTGACATTACCTGTTAAAACACTATCCGTCATCTTCGGTGTAGATTTTGGGTTGGTGTTTTTGTTGGAAAGAAAGACAAAAGCCAAAACAGCAATCGCCAAAACCACCAAAACAATAGCACCAACTGAACCTTTAATATTATTCATAATAAACAAATTAAATTTATAAAAATCTTTGCAGTAAATGCAAGAAGCAATTAAATTGTAGAACAATTGGCCTCAAAAAGACAGAAAAGATATCAACAGTCGCGCATTACCCCTTTGGCTCCTTGGTAAAAGGTGGGTAAATATCTCTATCAATCTCTCTTTCAAAGCATTTTTCTCCAACTCCATGATCCCAACTCTCATTTGAAGATCCATAGTATGGACGACTACTGACTGCTATGTCCCTGCTGCCACCAAACATTGGAATAGCTCCTCCTCCATATTCTTGCCAACCTTTTGGCATGTCCGCGCTAAATATCGCGCAAAGTTCAAATTTCATGTCCCCCGTTTTTCTGTAAGTATAGGAAAGTCCTTTTTCAAATTCCGGATCAAAAGGAATCATGTAACTTGAAATAGGGTTTGACAAATCAGATAAGTTTTCTGGTAAAGATTCTTTTTGTTGCCAGAAAGAAATAACTTGCCATTGAATAGATTGCAAATCTTGAACACGTCTGTCGTCTAATCGCCAAGCACGTTGTTCTTTAGGTGTTCCTATAACACCGAAACTCACAAGGATTGATCCGGCAATCAGAACAATACTTACAAAAGAAAAAATCAGCAAAATATATTTTTTGATGCCGGATTTTCGCAACTCAAGAATATAGTAAGACCCGGAAATTCCAGCAACAATAAGAGTTACTGCAACTTTTAAAATAAATCTAGTTGTGATTTCTCCGGCAACAAAATATTTTACAAGAGTTACAAGATCAACAATAACAACAATACCAGCCAAAAACAGTATGAGATACAGCATCCACTTTCTTATGATTTCGTCTATTTTTCCCAAATCAGCTTTTGACGCCTTGCGCCAAAAATAAGACAAGATGAGAAATATAGGAAAAACAATAATCAAAGTTGCAATAGCCGAACGGATCCCTTCGTAATTCCAAGAAGAATATCCATATTCATAAAAAGAATTAAGAGCGTCTGGGAATTTTTTATTTAATGTTTGAAAAACAAGATTTAAAAAAGCCACCACGCTTGTTATTAAGGTAATCAAAACACCCAGTGAAAGAAAAAAGAATTTTGGTGAAAGTTTGTCTTTTATATTTGTTTCCATAATTTTTTAATAAATTTTAATCCCCTTCATTATACTCCTATTCAGAAAGTCTTTCCATTGCCAAAATAAATGCGGCGCGGCGCATGTCGGTGTTCAAGTCTCGCGACTTGTCCAAAACGCTCAGTGCTTCCTTTTGGATTTTTTCTTTTAATTTCGCGTTTACATCTTCTTTTGTCCATTTTTCATCTTTTAGGTTTTGCTCCCATTCAAAAGTGGAAACTGTCACCCCGCCAGAATTCGCCAAAATGTCAGGGATAACATGAATTCCTTTGGCGAATAAAATATCGTCGGCTTCTGGCGTGGTCGGACCATTGGCAAGCTCTAAAATAGCGCGAGCTTTAATGTTGGCTACATTCTCCGCTGTAATCTGATTCTCTAAAGCTGAAGGAATTAAAACGTGACAAGGCAAAGCCAAAAGCTCTTCTCCGGTAATTTCTTTCGCGCCAGGAAATCCCAAAACAGAACCTGTTTGCTTTTTGTATTCTAGCGCATCTTTCACGGAAATTCCTTCTTCGTTTAAAATTGCTCCGCGAGAATCAGAAATTGCAATAACTTGATGTCCGGCATCTTCAAACAAAAGCGCGGCATTTGCGCCCACGTTTCCAAGACCTTGCACGACCACGCGCAAACTCCCCTCTAGGTTAAGATTTTCACGGAGAGCGTCAAAAGCGTAAAGTCCGCCAAGTGATGTCGCTTCTTCCCTGCCTTCTGATCCGCGATTTGAAACCGGCTTTCCCGTGAAAGTCGCGCCAGACATTTCACCTGTCGCTTTTTCATACTCATCAAGCATCCAAGACATGATTTCGCCGTTTGTATTCACGTCTGGCGCTGGCACATCTTTTTCCGGACCTAAAAGCGGAAGCATGCCACGAGCCCAACCACGAGATAATTCTTCTAATTCACTTTTTGAAAGAATTTTCGGATCAACTTTCACACCGCCCTTTCCTCCACCCATTGGAATATTCGCTACAGCGCATTTAAGAGTCATCCAAAGAGCTAAAGCGTTCACTTCATTCATGTCTGCCTGAGGATGAAAACGAATTCCACCCTTGTACGGCCCGCGCTTGTTATTATGCTCCACGCGATAGCCTTCAAAAATTTTCTGACTGCCATCGTCCATTGTAATCGGGATTGAGATAAGAACTTGCCTATCCGGATTTGATAGCCTGTCTATTAAACTTGTCGGGAAATTCTTAACTTCATTTGCTCTCTTAATTTGCGCCAATGCATTTTCAAATGGATTTGACATGAATATTTTTTAATAAATGAATAATTTTGTGATTATATCACGAGCCATGCCAAGGTTGCCAAAAATAGAAATTAATGTATATTTTGAACAGAAAAACCAAACAAGATGAACACACGTTCTCTCATAGAAAAAAGGAACGAATGGTTCCTTGAATCACGAAGTAAGGTTTCGAAGGCTCTAGAGAAGCGCGAACCAAAAAAATTCCCTGAGGTTGTTCTGACGAACATAATCCTGATGTACATCAGGAAAGATACAAGCCTTCATACGACAGAGACTCTATGTCTCTACATCACAAAGGGATATTGCCGGTTCAAGGATTTCGGCTTGAGGAGACGCTGCTTAGACAACTTCTTCAAATACGGAACCATCTCAAACGAGATGGCGAAGTCCCTTGAGGCTATCCCTGGAAATGTCCGGGAGATTTTCCAGAGAGTGGATGATAGGAATGAGTGGCTCATGGACAGGCATTACCGCAAACATGAACCTGAAGCCAGTTTTCC
>CAZKOZ010000009.1:0-8685 GCA_964554525.1 uncultured Candidatus Saccharibacteria bacterium
TGTAATTGGTTAGGTGTTTCCAAGGTGTTGAAAGGATGCGAAATTCTTGACAAAAATCAAAAATAAGATATTGTTCATATTGAAGCGCTTTAAGCGTTAGCTCTTTTAAGTTCAAAACAAAAACAGACCTAAACATGAAGTACTTACTGACTTTCTTGGGGGCAATACTGCTTTTCTGGGGAAAAGACTTGCTTGCTCAACCCGTAATTGAATGGGAGCGGTGTATTGGCGGATCTTCTTTTGATCAAGGGAACTACGTTGAACAAGTTTCTGATGGCGGATATATCGTTGCTGGAACAACGAAAAGCCTTGATGGGCACATTCAATTGGGCAACAACGGTTACGAAGATGCTGTTGGTTTCAAGTTGAATTACTTCGGGCAAATCGAATGGCATATTGTCTTTGGCGGTAGCAATTTTGATTTGTTCTATTCCGCCACAGAAGTAGCCGATGGAGGATTTGTCTTCCTTGGAGTAACAGCTTCTCATGACATGGGAGTTCCTGGCTACGCTGGATCAGTTGATGGTTTTGTTGTGAAAACAGACGCAGCTGGCAATGTTCAGTGGTCTAGGAGTGTTGGTATTTTGGCTTTTGACGAAGCGCTTAGTATTTCTTCCACAGATGATGGAGGTGTAGTGCTGTCTGGGTTGGTGCTTTCAGACATACCGGGAAACTTAAGCGTTTATCGGGGTAGCGATGCCTATCTGATGAAGCTTGATGTTTACGGTAACACTGAGTGGGTAAGAACCTTTGGCGGAACATCTCATGATGTGGCTCGCAGTGTTTCTCAAACACCAGATGGCGGATACATCGCTGCTGTTGAATCTTGGTCGGAAGACTACGATTTTTCAACAATATCATCTGGTTGTCAGTACTGTTCGCGGGTGGCCCTAGTTAAAACGAATGCGATCGGCGAGATGGAGTGGATAAAACCTGTCGGCGCAATTGGTGTACTGGGTGCGCTGGATGAATCTAAGTACATTGAAGTTGTCCAGCCAACAGCGGATGGCGGGTATGTTGCAGCCGGGTTCTTTTTTAGTGATTACCAAAACGAGGTTCGTTCTTGGATTGCTAAAGTTGATCAAGATGGTGACCCTGAGTGGGAGACAATCATTGATGGAACCGGGCACGAATATCTGTCTGACGTAAAACAAACCCCCGATGGTGGATATGTCTTTGCCGGGATTTCTAATTCCCCAGAGTTTGGGACAAGTGGTCCGTATGAGTCTGGGATGTATGATTGCATGGTCGGCAGATTAAATTCTTCCGGGCAGATAGTGTGGCTCAAAAAATATGGGGGAACACACAGCGATCACGCAAGATCGGTTGATTGCACCACAGACGGAGGTTACGTCTTTGCTGGATATACTCTTAGCCCTTCAAACGGAGACGTTTCTTTTGCTTTGGGGGCTGGGGATTTTTGGGTTGTAAAGCTTACTTACCCAACCATTCTTCCCGTCCATCTCCTGTCCTTTGTTGGTGGTAAGTTGGGTGATTCTAGGGTTCTTCTTGAATGGCGAACAGCCAGCGAGAAAGATTCTCACCACTTCACTGTTTTTTCTTCGGTGGATATGAAGCAGTGGAAGGAGATTGGCAGGTTGCTTGCAGCTGGCCACTCTCAATCAACCATCGACTATTCGCTGATTGATGAAGGTCCGTCGAGCGGAGTTAATTACTACAAGCTCTGTCAGACAGATATCAGTGGTGCTTGGCAGGAATTGGGTATCGTTGCCATAACCATTGGTGGTCAACGCGGTCTTCATAGGGTCTTTGATCATTCTGGACGACTCGTTCGAGATTGGTCACTGGATCCTTTTTTAGACATTCGTGGCACCTACTTTCTCTTGTATGAGGACGGTAGCGTCAAGAGATGGTCTAACATGCACTTGATCTCTCGTTAGAGGGTATCAAGAAAACCCGTGGCAGAGTTGCCACGGGTTTTTTGTATTTATTTTAATATCTTAAACTCCTCTCCAAAAAATCAAGAGTTTTTGCCCAAGCATCCTTGGTTTCTTCTGGAGCAAAGTTTGCGCCAGAAGGATTGGCAAAGGCATGGCCAACACCAGGATAAATATAAATTTCGTTTTCAATCTCGAGATTATTTAAGGAAGTTTCAAATTCGGCAACGACATCCAGAGGAATTGCCTGGTCTTGATCGCCAAATATTCCGAGGACTGGCCAGTTGATTGGCGCAAGCTGTTCCACGCTTCTCGCCATATTGCTGCCGTAATAAATGACTGTTGCATCAAGTTTTTCTCCGGATATTGCCAATTCAATAGATTGTCTTCCGCCAAAGCACCAGCCAAGAGAAGCAATTTTTTCTGCACCCATTTCTTTTAAGTACTTCACGGCAGCTCTCATATTTTGCGCTCCGGTTTCTTGATTGAAGTTGGCTGTCAAAGCTCTGGCTTCTTCTTGTGTTTCAGCTGTGCCACCCAAAAGGTCAACAGCTAAAACCATATAACCGTGGCTTGCCAGCGCATCTGCCGCTTCGCGAATTTCTGGTCGTAATCCGCGGTTTTCATGAATCATCACCACACCCGGATATCCGCCAGCTGGGGGAGTTGATTCAGGTCTTGCAAAATATCCTTTTGCCTCAGGGAAATATGTCACGTCGGACTCGCTAACAATCGCCAAATTTCCACCGAGCATCGCGTCAACATTTTTAGCTTCTCCTCCATTTTCAACTTTTTTGGTGTTGCCAGATTTTGAAATGATAAGCCAGCCAACCACCAGGACAACCAAAACAATTAAAATTTTTTTCATATTTACTATTGAAGAGCAGAGCGAGTGCTCTTATTATTCCTAAAACTAAAACTTAAAATACTTGGCAAATTTCCCAACCACCGGAAGTTCTTCTTTTTTGTTATTGATAACATTTACAATACCAATGATTGAAAGGACTATCACACCCAGGTTCAAGAGTCTTAGGATTATCCAGATTGGCAAAACATATCCAAGCGCCCAAATTAGAACACTGGCGCTAAGTAGTACCAAGCCTTGTTTTATGTGGAATTTGACAGTTGGATCTTCTTTTGAAGTGAAGTATGGCACCAAAACCAATATGCCAATGTAGGCGAGTATAGACATCAACTTTTTATCATTCTTTAACTCTGAAGCGGAATGTTCGGGGGTTTTTCCGGCAGGGTTGTTATTTTCATGTTTGTGTTCTTTTTGTTCGTTGTTGTTTTCCATAATGCTTGTGAATTATTAAAATAATAAGTCCATTATAACAAAAATTTACAAAACCAAAATTTGACCAGATGCAATTTGATATCTATCATGATATACTCGCCTTTGATAAATATGAAAAAATACACAAAAATTGTGGCAACGCTAGGTCCGGCATCGTCAACGGCCCATGTTTTGGAGTCTATGATTTCCTCTGGAGTGAATGTCGCCAGGTTAAATTTCAGTCACGGTGATTATAAATTTCACGAAGAGAATATAAAACTTTTCAGAAAATCGGCAAAAAAAGTTGGTGAAAGAGTTGCGATTTTGCAAGATTTGTCCGGTCCGAAAATCAGGATTGGCGATTTTAAAGACGGAAGTATTGTTTTGGAAAAAGGGCAGACTTTCACTCTAACGACAGAAAAAATTCTTGGTGATAAAAACAGCGCATATATAAATTATGAAAAGTTACCAAATGAGGTCAAAGCTGGAGATTCTGTCATGGTATTTGATGGAAAAATAGATTTGAAAGTAAAAAGTGTTTCCGGAAATAAAATTAAATGCACTGTTCTTGAGGGTGGGGAAATATCAAACAGAAAAGGTGTGAATATTCCTGGTGCTAACCTGTCCATCAAAACCATTACAGAAAAAGACAAAAAAGATGTTGCTTTTGGGGTGAAAAATAATGTTGAGTTTATCGCTCTTTCTTTTGTCCGTTCGGCGGATGATATTAAAGAGCTTAGGGGAATTTTAAAGAAAGCTAAAAGTCGCGCAATGATCATTGCGAAAATTGAAACACAAGAGGCGGTTAAAAATTTTGATGAGATTTTGGAAGAGGTTGATGCCGTGATGGTTGCTCGCGGAGATTTGGCGGTGGAAATTGGCGCCGAAAATGTTCCAAAGATCCAAAAAGAAATAATCACAAAATGTAATCGTTTGGGAAAACCGGTGATCACGGCAACACAAATGCTTGATTCTATGGAGCATTCTCCTGTGCCAACTCGCGCGGAAGTTTCTGATGTGGCAAATGCTATTTTAGATGGTTCTGATGCCGTGATGCTTTCCGGCGAGACGGCAACAGGGAGGTTTCCCGTTGAGACAATAGAAACAATATCTCGCATTGCCGAAGCGACCGAACTTTCAAGAACCAAAAGACAGTTTGTTCATCTTGAAGATTCAGAAGATGTTATCGACGCTGTAACGCTGTCTGTGGTGCGTGTGGCAGAAACGGTTAAGGCAAAAGCTTTGATAGCTTTAACCGAATCCGGTTTGACCGCGCGAATGATTGGACGATTCCGAGCGCCATATCCTATTTTTGCCATAAGTCCAAACGAAATAGCTTGTAATCATTTATCTTTGTCTTATGGAGTTTTTCCGGTGAAGATGATTTGTTCAAAAAATGTTGATGTTTTTACAAACCAAATTAGAAAATTTGCTCTTGAAAACAAGATTGCGAAAAAAGGAGAAAAAATTGTTCTTTCTGCAGGAATGCCTTTTGGTAAGGTGGGAAGCACGAATACGCTTTTTGTTTTGAATATTTAGTTTATGAAAAAAATTTCTTCAGGTACTGCTCATAAAATCCCCGAAGATTTGTCAAAAGCCGTTTTGTCGTCTTCTAAAGTAAAAGATGCTTGGGAGGATATTACACCGCTTGCGAGGAATGAATGGATATGTTGGGTTATATCAGCAAAGAAACCAGAGACCAGAAAACACAGAATTGAAAGAACTCTTGATGAGCTTTCAAAAGGGAAGCGAAGACCGTGTTGCTGGGCGGGGTGTCCGCATCGCTCTTAGGTTTTAAATCGCCTCAAAAGAAAAAACAGAGGTGTTTTCCTCTGTTTTTTATACTATGCTCACCGTTTCGAGTTCGGAACTATTCGATTTCTTACCCTACAATGCTTTTTCACAATAATTTTACTTTCAATTTCGACGCGTCTTGAGCGATAAAATGATATAATCTAGTATATGGAGTTTTCTGAATTACAAGCAAAATTAGGTAATAACCTGAGTCAATCGAATACTAAAATACAGGAGAATCTATTTAGAAAAGCAAACTTATTGAGAAATGAAATCTTACCTACTTTTGAATTTAAAGAGCTTGCGAAAAAAGATAAGCCGATAGAATTTACAATAATTCTTATCTTTAATAAATTGCATGCGATGATGGTTTCTATAGAAAATATCATTTTAGTAAATGATGGATGGTTGGGAATGTATGTTGCTCGCTATTCCTACGAACTTTATATTAAGACTAAATATATTTTTGATGAGAAATCAAAAGAAAATATATTAATTCGTATAAATAAGTTTTTAGAAGTAGAGCAACAAGATAATATTCAAGGAAAACTAGATAAGATATCTGATAATGATAGTTTTATTCAACAAATTAAACTTAATCATAAAGAATTCTATAAAAAATTAAATACAGTAGTTCATCCAAACATAGAATCACTAGATTTTCATATTAATGGTAAAAACAAAGATGATAATGATAGGTTTTTATCAAATTCAGTAGCCATGAGGCTATCTTTATCTATAATATTTCATATTATCGAAACAATATACCAAAACAAGGATAATCTAGAGCTTATAAATTATCCTGATATTAAAAAAATGGAGGGTATTATAAATACTTTATAATTGAACAATATTAATATTATCAATAACCGAAAATTTTATTTTAATATTTTTATCTTCTCCCTCAAAAGAAATAACCCCTCTTGTATTGGACATAGTTCTAAATTTCTTATCAAGGTATTCCCATTTTTCATTTATACCTCCGCTAAAAGAATTCATACCCTTTGTTTCGAGCTCATGTAACTTTTCAAGTAGTCCCACACATAAAATAACATCCCCCTGTTTGTCGTTAATTTTTCTTAAAATAAACTTATTATCGTTTTCACTTATTACAATATTTTTATCTGCAAATTGTAGATAACTAGAAAAGCTATTATTTATATGATGAAAATATATAAAACCATCTGGTGAAGAAATAGGGATCTTAGTTATTTTATAAATCTGACCATAATAATCTATTTCTATCTGGGTAGGATATTTCAATTTTTTTGAAAATAACATAATACTTATATTTTATCATTAAAAACAAAAAATACCCTAATATTAGATGTTTTTTGTTTGTCTCTAAAATTCGTCTTTCGACGCGTCTCGAGAGACCTCTCGACTTGGCTCCCCCGGTAGGATTTACCCTTCTCTTAAAAATATATTCGCAAGCTCATTATTTTTATAGAGGTGGGCATAAACCTGACGGAACCTCTAGCGAAGAGTTAAATTAAAAAAGCGAGGCGTGAAGCCTGCTTTTTTAATTTGGCTCCCCCGGTAGGATTCGAACCTACGGCCAATCGATTAACAGTCGATTGCTCTACCGCTGAGCTACAGGGGAATATTTGATTTTCAAAGCATGCCCAAATGGACACAGGAAAATACTATCAAAAAAGTGCTAAAATTACAACATGTATCCCGTTAGATGCTCCGCCTTCGCCAAGAGCTACGGACGGACAGGCGCGGTCGCTTGGCGGGGAAAGAAAAAAAGTGGGATTTTATTAAGGATTATAATCTAAGGCGGTGGCGTTAAGACCGCGACCTGCCTCTAACGGGATGTATATCAGAGTCAAAGTCTTTGCTGGGGTTAAAAAGGAATTGTTCAAAGAAATTGGCGAAAATCGCTTTGAAATTCACGTGAAAGAGCCGGCAGAGCGAAATTTGGCGAATTCTCGGGTTATTGCTTTGGTAGCGGAGCATTTTGGCGTGTCTTTTAAAAGTGTAAGAATCGTGAACGGGCACCATCATCCGGTAAAGCTTTTGGCTGTTGAAATCTCAAAATCTTGATGTGTTAAAATAGGGAAGAGATATTAAAATTAGTCTGGCGCGCAGAAGAAAACGCTGCCGCCTAAAATACGATGAACATAAACATCAAGGCAACAAATATGGAGCTGACTGATCCGATCAGAGACTATGTTCACTCGAAAATAGGCGCTCTTGATAAGATCATCGGAGATTCAGAAAATGTAAACGTGTTTGTTGAAATCGGAAAAGAATCAAATCATCACAACAAGGGCGAAGTCTTTATGGCTGAAGTCAGAATGCGTTTTGCCGGAAAAGATTATTATGTTAAAAAGTTTGAGACAGATCTTTATGCGGCGATTGATGCGACCAAAGATGATATTTTGCGAGATGTTAAAACAGACAAAAGACGCGGACAAACTCTTTTTATCCGAGGCGCGAGGAGTTTGAAGAAAAGGATAAAGGGAATGAAGCCTTGGTGGCCATTTAGTAAAAAGGAAAATTAAAAGTTAATTTTTTAAGAAAACATGCTAAAGAGTATAATTTGGATTATTGTAATTTTGGGATTATTGGTTGGAGCTTATTTTTATTTTGGAAAAAACATGGAAAGAGAAACATTTATAATGAAGACGAATATGGGGGATATTACTATTGAGCTTTTTAATGACACTCGTCCAATAACGGCTGGAAATTTTTCAAAACTGGCGAAAGAAGGATTTTATGATGGAGTTAAATTTCACAGAGTGATTGAAGGATTCATGATTCAAGGTGGAGACCCGCTTTCAAAAGATGATTCGCAAAAAGATTATTGGGGAACAGGCGGTCCTGGGTATCAGATAAAAGATGAGTTTTCTGGAAACAATGAAAATGCGCGCGGAACGCTTTCAATGGCGAATGCCGGCGCCAACACAGGCGGCAGTCAGTTTTTTATAAACACAGTGGATAACAATCCTCTTGATAATAGACACTCTGTTTTTGGAAGAGTTATAGAGGGAATGGATGTCGTGGACGCAATTTCTGCGGTAGAAGTTGATATATTTGATAATCACAAACCTTTTAAGCCGGTGATTATTGAATCGGTTAGAGTTGTTGAATAAAAAAGTTGTGATTAAAAAACAACCCCAGAATTTCTGGGGTTGTTTCAATTATGGATCACATGTGAGGATGTTAATGTTTACAGCGAGACTTCTTTTTTACCCTCAGGGACTATTTTTTTGATGGTGAATTTACCGTTTTCAAAAGTGGCTTCGGTGATTTTCACTCTTTTTCCTTCGGGGTCAAAATAAAACACACCGGGCCAGCCAAAATAGGCGCGGTATTTTAGCCATTTATTCATATCTCCATCTGAATCTTTAATCTCTCCATCAGATTTTGAAATTTTTCCAGAGTGAGTGGCTTTTGATTCATCTTGTTCTTGTGGCTGTATTTTCCCAGACAAATAATCCGGCAAAGTCTTTACCAAAAGCTCACTGCCGATTTCTGTTAACTTTTCTTTGAGTTCCGGTGTTGTTATTTTTTCATCTATTGGGCATTCCTTCACAGCAATAACTGGTCCGGCATCAAGTTTAAAAACAAGTTTTTGAATTGTCACACCGGTTTCTTTTTTACCGGAAAGGATTGCAGACTCCACAGGTGAAGCGCCGCGAAATTCCGGCAAAAGGGAATAGTGAATATTTAAAAGTCCTTTTGGAAAAATATCAATCAATTTTTGTG
>CAZKOZ010000009.1:8695-10378 GCA_964554525.1 uncultured Candidatus Saccharibacteria bacterium
GAGAGAGAGAGAGAGAAAGAGAGAGAGAGAGAGAGATGGCGAGAGAAATATCAATCAGTTTTTGCGGAATTATTTTTCCGTAAGCTACAACAATGCCGATAGACGGTGAAAACTCTTTTATTTTATTTTGAAAATCTTCGTCTAATTTTTCAGGTTGCAAAACGGGAATGCCGAGTTCTTCTGCCACAGTTTTGGTTGGCGGTGGAGTTATTATTTGCTTGCGTCCGACAGGTTTATCAGGAGATGTTACGACAGCTGAAATTTCAAAACTCAGAGAAAGTTTTCTTAAAACTTTTGCGGCAACTTCCGGCGTTCCAAAAAAGATGATTTTTTCCATATTACTTTTCCGGCGAATCTTCTGCCGCCATTTCTTTAATTTCTGTTGCCCTGTCTATAAAAAGAATCCCGTCTAAGTGATCTATTTCGTGCTGAAAAATCCGCGCCAAAAGACCTCCGGCGCCACGCGACACCTTTTCTCCTTTTTCATTTATCGCTTCAACCGTTACGTTTTTGTGCCTGGAAACTTTTCCAAAAATATTTGGAATAGAAAGACAGCCTTCTTCGGCGATTTCCATTTTTTTTGATTTTTTGGTTATTGTCGGATTGATAAAAAAGATACTTTCATATTTGGTTTTTTGGGGTTTTCCAGCTAGATAATCTTCATCAAATATTTTAGAGGAAACTGCGAAAACTCTTTTTGTCACGCCAATTTGCGGCGCAGAAATAGCCACACCGTCATCGCGAGAGTTTAGCGCTTTTGTCATGTCTTCCAACGCTTTCTTCGTTTCTTTGGAAGTGAGTTCGTTAAAAGCAATCGGTTCGCAAACGCTCCTTAGTCTATCGTCTCCAATTTGTATAATTTTCGTCATTACTTCAGATTCTTAAGGTATTTTGCGAGTTTGTCAATATCTATCGTTGTTTGTGATCTGTTGGACATGTCACGAACGATAATTGAATTTTCCAAAGCCTCTTTTTGTCCAAAGATTAAAGAGTAGGGAATTCCCGTTTTTTCTGCCACTCCAAGTTGTGAGCTCAAGCTGTCTTTTGAGATTGATTGTCTTACCGGAATCTTGTTTTGTCTTAATATTTCAATCACGTTTAAGCTTCTCATCTTTGCTTCGGTTCCGAGTTGGATAAAATACACCTTGGCTTTCTTTTTTATTTTTGGCTTGGGTATATTGTTGCTTGCTTCTATGATTCTATCAACTCCAAGACCAAAACCAACACCGGGAATTTCTTTTTTATATCCCATTGATTTTGACAAATAGTCATAACGACCGCCGCCGCCCAAGGCAAGTCTTTTCACTTCTTCTTTTTCTTCGCCATTTTCTGCTTCGGCGCTTGAAGTGTCGTCGGCAAAAAATTCAAACACGGTGTGTGTGTAGTAATCTAACCCGCGAACAAGAGTGTGGTCAACTTCATATTCAATTCCAAGCTCGTTTAGATTTTCCAAAACTTCTTTAAAGTGTTTTTTACTTGTGGAATTTAAGAAGCTAATTGATTGTGGGGCATTTGCATTTATCTCCGCCATTTTTGGATCTTTGGAATCAAGGATGCGCAGCGGATTATCTTTTAGCCTTTGTCTATCAATGGCGCCCATTTTCACTAGATTTTTCTTGTAGTAGTTGACGAGTTCTTTTAAGTAATCCTTCCTACTTTCAGAACCTCCAATTGAATTTATCT
>CAZKOZ010000010.1:0-10273 GCA_964554525.1 uncultured Candidatus Saccharibacteria bacterium
TAGGACTTTATATGCCAGTACCGATTCCTGATTGTTTTACAACGTCGGCGCCTCCCGTTCCCGTATCAATTTTCAAGGCTGTCCTTTGGGGTACAAGCATCCCTGATGTTATTTAATCTAAGCCATGAACAAATATCTTCCAAGTAAACAATTTGCAAAAACAATCATAATCACGATTTGTGTTGGTGTTTTATTATTTTTTGTCGGCAATCTTTTGGTAAAGAAAACAACATGGGAGCAAAAAAGAAACACTCTTGCCGTCTCTGCTTCTGGCGGGGAAAACGATTATTTCTCAAAAGATTCTGACGGGGACGGGCTCTATGATTGGGAAGAAGCTGTTTGGGGCACAAATCCCTTTTTGTCTTCGTCTCGAGATGATGGTGTTTCTGATTATGACTATATTCAAAACAAGAAAAAACAACTTTCTTTTGACAATGAATATACACCCAATTTAGATAACGACACCGAGGTTTTTGCTCGGCAGCTTTTTGCCACTTCTGCTGTTTTGAATCAGTCAGGAACTCTTAATCAAGATGATATTGAAAGGTTTAATACTGGACTTGAGATGTCGATGAACAGTTTTAATATCAAGGATAAATACACCTTAAGCAATCTTAAATTATCCAATGTTTCGCCTCTTGAATATGGGCAGAAAATAGATGAATTGTATAAAAGCACAGGGTCTTTAGGTATAAATGAACTTTCTTTGATTGCATATATGGCTCAAAACCCCGATGATTCTGATGTTTTAGAGGAGCTTGATGAATATTTGAAATATTCAGAAAAAATTATTAATGGATATCTTACTATCAGTGTTCCTCATAACATTGCTGGAACCCACCTTTCTATCGTTAATGATATTTATAAAATATCAGAAATAGTAAAACAGGCTCATCACTTAGATAACGATCCGTTGCGTGCGGCAATGTATTTAGGAAAATATGATGAATATACTGACAATTTAGTATCTAACCTTAAATTTTTATCAGGCTATTTTGCTTCAAATGGTATAATCTAAAGTTGTATATGAATTTATCAATTCCAGTTAAAAAAACAATATCTTCAATTCTAGTTTTAAGTACTTTGACTGTGTCTATATCGCCTATAATTCCTCAAAAAGCACATGCCCAGGTTTTCAATATGGGTGGCGGAGGCAGTAGTAGCGGCGGTATTAATATGCAGGGTATTGGTGGTGTCATTGCATCATGTTCTGTTGGATGGATTGCTAAGAGAATAGCGGCCAGAAAACTACAGAATGCAGCGAATGCAGGAATTAATGCTGGCACCGATGCAGCGGGTGATGTGCTGGAATCGTCTATTGGTATAAACCCTTTTCAAATTACGAGTGGTGGTGGAATTGGTCCCACTGTTCCGGTTAGCGATTCAGCTACTAGGACCTCGGTTCAAACAGGGACATCTAATATTGAAAATGAAGGAGTAATGCAGAGTTTTAAAGAAGAGTGTTTAGATGCTTTGGCCAGATTTGCCATGCTTAAGTTGATAGACAAGCTTACGTTTTCGATCGTGGACTGGGTAAACAGTGGTTTTAAGGGTGACTCTTTTTATCCTAAAGACAGACCAAATTTCTTTGAGCAGATTGCCAAAGATGAGGTGTTGTCTTTCACAAGCTGGTTTTCTATGAATCCTCAAGATTATCCATTTGGAAAGATTGTTGCTGAAACAATTCTCATGAGTCTACAAAATACTGTTCAAAGCAACTTTAGGTCTTCGCTTCAACAAGTGTTGGCTCATAGCAACCAATATGCTAACTACGAAAATTTCCAGGCAAAATTTAGCGTTGGAGGTTGGGCGGGGTATACGGCTTTTGCTCTACCAAACAACAACGTCTTTGGAAATTACCTTATGGCAAACAGTCACTTGGCTCGCCAAACCGCAGGTACCAATATTACTGTTGCCGCTAACTTTTCGAAAGAATTATCCGAGGCTGGCGGGCTTATAAACCAAAGAAAATGCGCGGCGACAGCGCACAATGATTCATCATATACATCAGGTGATGAATATTTCGATTCTACGGATCCAATGCATCTTGGAAATTGGCCGGTTATTCCGCAAGGCGGTTCTCTTACTCCCGGAATGGTTCAAGCATTGCCATCAGCTGTTGCAAATTACTTAGATGGGCTGGACGGACCGGGAATTATTGCCGATGGTCCTAATACGATTTTTGAATACAATATTATTGTTAAAAGAAGTACTTGTGTAAGATGGATGACATTAACGCCAGGAAGATTTATTGCTGAGCAAACAACTCAGGCGCTTGGTTCTCCTCTAAGAGTGCTTGAACTGGGTGACGAATTAAACGAAAATATTGGTCTTATCTTTGATGCATTACTTAATCAGCTGGTCAGTCGCGGACTAGCATCATTTAGCAATTCTACCGGTTCATACAGCTCAAACCCAAATGATCCAAACTACAACGCTTTATGGGCGCAAATGAACGATTCAAATCATGGATCCAGCTCCAATCAGCCAAATATTTCTGATGTTATAACTGGCGGAACCGGAACCGGAAGTGGCGGAACTTCCAACCTTGGGCTGGTTGCTCTTCAACAAAACTATGTAGTTTTGGCGGACGAAGTTATAACCAAAATTTCAGACATAATAAGAGACACCAGAACTCTTGATTACTGCGTTCCCGGACCCAATCCAAAATGGTATGAAAACGGGTATGAAAACCTGATTGCGACAATCGATAGCAATGTGGCTGATTTTTATGGCACAGAACAAGAAATACAAAACTACTACGCTGATTGGGTCAACCAGATAGCCGGAGTGACTGTTTCCACCGGTCCGCATGTTGGCAGCAACAGTCAATTCAGGTCATTCATGACACATATCTTCAACAAATACTCAGAAGAGATGTTTAACAGGTATGCTCTATCAAACCCTCCGCCGGCGATACGACCGACAGCCGCGAATCTTTTCAATCAAATACCAAACCATCAATCAACGATCACTTTTTTGCAAGGGCAGGTTAGCGGCTTGGCGGGAGTTATGTCTCAGCTTGAATATATCCAATCAGAACTTATGGCTATTACTCCGGCTTCTGAACAACAAAACCAAAACAACCCTCAAGTTCAAATGCTCACATCGCTTTTGAATCAGATAGCAAGCCAAGGCGTGCTTGTGAACCAAGACGAATACGCGCAGTTGTCATCTCAAAATACGGCATACGCTGGACAACTTTCCATGATTAACCAGCACATTCAGTCGTGTATTGCCCAGACAGCGCCGGCGGTTTATCCTGTCAACAACGAACGTACCCTATATCCTTTCCCTTCAATTCAAAACAACCCGAACTTCGGCAATATTCAATCGCCGTCAGGAAACACTTTTATGAGCGATACAAACTTCGGTTCCGGCGCAGGTTCTATAAACATATCAAGTTATGGCGGTCAAAACATTTCAGTTTCTTCGTCCGGCACAGCAACATTTGCCAATGTTTTGGGAATATACTAAATACCCTTGTTTACACAGTTTTGATATGCCGATTTTATCCTAGGGTGTTATAATTCGAGCAAGACGCGCTCCGCGTATTTTAAGATGAGAAAAATAGTAACAGCTATCGCGGTAATATCTTTGGTTTTTGGCGGAATCTTTTTAGCTTCGCCGGCTGTTTCTCATGCGCAACAACAAAACTATTTTGATGGCACTAATCAGTCAGCCATAGAAAAATCTTTTAATGGGGTCTGCATGTTGTTTAGTGGGGACTTTGGTAAATGTATGCTTTGGCTTGTTTATCAAATTTGGCTTGGTATTTCTTTTTGGGTTGCGCAAATATGCGGAAAATTATTTGACTTCTTTATCTACTACACCTTAAACACTGAGGCTTACAAAGCTGATTTTATCACCAAAGGCTGGGGGCTTATAAGAGATATATCAAACGTTGCTTTTATATTCACGCTTCTGTATTTGGCGATCCGGCATATTCTGGGAATGTCAGCCAAGAAATATATTCCAACACTTATCGTCGTGGCGCTGCTTTTGAATTTCAGTCTTTTCTTCACCAAAGTTGTGATTGATGCCGGTAATATTTTGGCGCGTGCTTTTGTAAACAGTATAAATATCGAGAATGACTCGTATGCCGATCAGGTTGGTTACAGGTCTATTTCTGTGGGTATTTTGGATAAGATAAATCCACAGAGGCTATTGAGTCAAACTTTATTTAAACCAAAATTCAATGCCGTTCAAGGGTCTGTTGACTCGGAAACCGGTGAGATTATTGCCGGTAGCGAGTACCCAATTCTTGATGATAACTTAACCTACTATTTCTTTGTCTTCATATTGCTTGGAGTTGTGAACTTTACTTTGGCTTGGACTTTTTTGTCTGTCGGTTTGCTTTTCTTGGGTCGAATCGTCGGGCTGTGGTTCGCTATGATTTTTTCACCAATCGCTTTTATCACGCTTGCTGTTCCGGGAAGTTCCGGCTTTTTAAAAGGCATGAGTTTTGATTCATGGAAAGACACTCTTTTAAAACTGGCTTTTGTTGCGCCGGTATTTCTGTTCTTCCTCTACCTCATGATTATGTTTTTGCAGGTAATATTCACCACCCCAATACCAACACAAGACGGAGATACCGCTATGATAATTTTGTCTATATTTATTCCTTTTGCTTTTGTTATTTTCATTTTGAACCACTCCAAAAAAGTTGCCACCGAAATGGCGGGCGAGTTCGGTGGAATGGCAAAAAGTATAATCGGCAAAGCGCTTGGTGTTGTGGGGGGTGCAGCGCTTGGTGTGGGTGGTTTTGCCGCAAGGGCGACAATTGGGCGAGCAGCTTCTGTTGCTCTGAAGGACGGAAAGTATAACGAGAGAATAAAAAATGCAACAGGTATAAATAGGTGGAGGTTGATGCAAGAAAGGACAGCTCTTAAAAAGATTAATGAAAGCAGTTTGGACATTAGAAACGCAGGAAAGGCAAAGGGTGTAGCAGGTTGGGCATCTCGACAGGTTGGTGCTGGTCTTGGTGCTGGCATGACGGGTTTCGGTGGTGATAAATTTAATGTAGGTAAAGCAAGTGACCAATCTAGAAAAAAATATGAAGAAGGCAAAGAGAAAAAGAAACTTGAGCTTGCAAAAGATCTTGAAAAAATTGATCGAAATGAAGATCTTTCGATTGTTAGCAGGATGTTAAACAAAGACGGTTTTGATGCTCAGAACAATATGTTAAATCAAATTGACAACACTCTGAGAAATTTAGAAAATCCAGCATGGGTTACAAGGGTTTTTGGACCTCTTACACCTGAACAACGCCAAGCTAAAATTGCCAATTATCAAGGACTAAGATCAGCCATTGAATTATCAGAAAGTAAGGATGATTTGGAAAAAGCTATAAAAGAAGGAAAAACAAGAACTGGGCCAGGAGATAATGATTTTGTGATTACTCATGATGGAATAAAAGCAGAAATGAAAACCAGGCGAAATGATTTCGCAGATGTTACTGAAAATGATCCGTTCTATCAATTTACTACAGGTTTTAGGCAGGCTGAAGTTACGGCAGATAAAATAAGAACACCAGAAAAATCTAAAGAAAAGCAGATACTAGATATATTGCAGCCGCCGGGCACAACTCCACCCCCAGCAACGCCCACCCCACCCACTCCACCAGCGGGAGGAGGTGGAACGCCACCACCCCCAGCAACGCCTTAGTTAAAAACATATGGACGACAATCAAAAAAAGTTAATAGAAGAACAAATGCAAAGAATCCCAGCCGAAGTGCGGGAGGCTATTGAAGCTTCTGATTGGGAACGCACAGTTTTCAATATTGGTCGCGCTCACAAAATGCACATCGACGACATCGATTCTTTGTCTATTGAAACCATCTTGACGATGATTGGTCTTGAGCATCCAAAAGATTTTCCGGAAAATCTCCAAAAGCAAACCGGTGTCTCCGACGAAACTCTGATGGAAATTGTCGATGAGATCAACGAAAGGCTTTTTTCAAAAATCAGAAACGCTTTAAAAGAGCATTATGAAAAAGTCTCCGCCGGTGAAATTATGGCACAAGAAGAAAAAGATACCCTTCATCATGCGGGTATAAGTTTGGATGACAGCTATGTGCCAACAGAGCAAAAGAAAAACACAGAAACTCTAATTGACAAAAAACCTGCCGAGGAAAAAATTTCAAGCTCCCCGATAGAAAGTGAAGTGTTTGTGGAAGAAGCTCCTAAAGTTGTCGTTTCTTTGGGCGATTCGTCATCCAAACCTCCACAATCAAAACCAAGAATTACTTTTGATCCATATCGTGAACCGATAGAATAGTACGCGCTACTTCCTACTTCCTACTTTCTAGACTATAATGTACTCATGAGATTTCAAGTCCCACAATTTATCGAAATTGAAGATAAGATTTTCGGACCATTCACATTCAAACAGTTTATTTACCTTTTGGGTGGCGCCGGTGGAGCGTATGTCCTTTCTAAAGTTTTGCCGCTCATTTTGGCGATTCCTTTGATTATAGTTATTGTTGTTTTGGCTATGGCTCTGACTTTTTATAAAGTTAACGGCAGACCGTTTGCCGATATTCTTCAATCATCTTTTTCTTATTTTTTTAAGAGTAAATTATTTATCTGGAAACAGCGTCAGCCAAAACGTGAAGAAGTTAAAAAAACAGTTAAGAGAGAAAATCAAGAAAACAATCTGCCAAGATTATCAGAAAGCAAGCTCTCTGATATTTCATGGAGCTTAGATGTTTTAGATATGGATAGGGGGAATAAGTAATATGTTAAAATATCAATCACAAACTACTTACTACTTACTACTTACTACTTACTAAAGTATATGGCATTAAACGCTCGAGCATCACAAGATTTTGTACCGATTAGCGAAATCCAAGATGGAATCGTTATTTTAAAAGACGGTGGTTACCGAGCTATTTTGATGGCGTCGTCTGTGAATATTTCTTTGAAATCAGAAGATGAACAAAATGCCATCATTATGCAATTTCAAAACTTTTTGAATTCTTTGGATTTCTCTTTGCAGATTTGTGTTCAGTCCAGAAAATATGACATCACAACTTATCTTGCAACTCTTGAAGAAAAACTTCGCAACCAAACAGAACCGCTCCTTAAGGTTCAAACTCAGGAATACATGCAATTTATTCAAAACTTTACTGAAAATGTGAACATTATGACAAAGCACTTTTTTATTGTTGTTCCATATAATCCGACAGTGCTTGCGGCAAAGGGTGGTTTTATTGATAAAATTCTTCCAGCATCCAAAGCTTCTTCCGGAGATAAAAAGGCTGAGTTCGAAGCTTATCGATCGCAGCTGGAACAAAGAATATCTTTGGTTCAGCAAGGTTTGTCTCGAGTCGGTATTAGGACAGCGCAACTAAAAACAGAAGAGGAGGTGGAGTTGTTTTATAAAGTTTTCAATCCTGGCGACGGAGAAAGCAAGGTTTCTATTACTTCTAAAGATTAAAATATGGGACTTTTAGATAATATTTTAAAAAGTGCAAAAGGTTCAAAAAGGCGTGAAATCATGCCGGTTTTGCCAAAAGAGATTTACCAGGCCGCAACTCTCGAGCTTCAGGATATTTTGGCGCCGTCCGCGCTTAAGGTTTCACCAAAAAGTTTGAATCTGGGCGACAAAATCACCAGAACATATTTTGTTATCTCTTATCCGCGCTATCTCTCCGACAATTGGTTCACGCCAATCATCAACCTGGACAAAATTTTTGATGTTGCGATACATATTCACAATATCGACACCGATGATATTTTGAAGAAATTTCAAAAAAAAGTGGCGGAAGTTCAGAGTCAAATAAATGTTCGTGAGTCAAAAGGTTTAGTGCGTGATCCTATCTTAGACACTGCCTACAACGACCTCGAATCTTTGCGCGACAGTCTTCAGCAGGCGCAACAAAAAATGTTTGAAGTCGGTCTTTATCTGACAATCTACGCTGATTCAGAAAGAGAACTTTCCAAGGTTGAAAACGAGATCAAATCCATACTTGAATCAAAACTTGTTTATATTAAACCGGCGCTTTTTCAGCAAGATATTGGTTTCAACAGCGTTATACCCACCGGCAATGATTTTCTTGGAATCCATCAAAAGCTTAACTCCGAACCACTTTCAAGTCTTTTTCCGTTCGTGTCTTTTGATCTCTCATCTGACAAAGGAATTCTTTATGGTGTCAATCGTCACAACTCAAGTTTAATTATCTTTGATAGATTTTCTTTGGAAAACTACAACTCTGTGACGTTTGCCAAGTCCGGTTCGGGTAAATCTTATGCGACAAAACTTGAGATTTTGAGAACCCTCATGTTTGACGCGGAAGTCATTGTTATTGACCCGGAAAGAGAATATGAATATTTGGCAGAGGCTATTGGTGGGCGGTATTTCAATATTTCGCTTTCTTCCGAACATCACATCAACCCGTTTGATTTGCCCATGCCGGGCGAAGATGAAACTCCGGACGATATTTTAAGAAGCAACACGATTCAGCTTGTCGGGTTGTTTCGTATTATGCTTGGCGGTCTTACTCCGGAAGAAGATTCTCTGATCGATCGCGCCATAACTGAAACTTATGCAATGAAAGACATTACACCGGAATCAGATTTTGCCAACATTGAACCTCCGCTTATTTCCGATTTTGCCATGGTTCTTTCAGGTCTCGAGGGGAGCGACTCAATTGTTACCCGTCTTTCAAAATATACAACCGGTTCGTGGAAGAACTTTTTAAATCAACCGACAAATGTCGATATAAACAGAAAGTTTATTGTGTTTTCTGTGCGAGATATGGAAGACGACTTAAAGCCAACAGCGATGTATATTGTCACGCACTTTATCTGGAATGCTGTTCGCAAAAATCTTAAAAAGCGTCTCCTTATTGTCGATGAGGCTTGGTGGATGATGAAGTCTGAAGACACAGCGAGCTTCCTTTACTCTATTGCCAAGCGCGGAAGAAAATATTATCTCGGACTTTCGACCATCACTCAGGATGTTAACGACTTCATTAACTCTCCATACGGTATGCCAATCGTTACCAACTCTTCAATGCAGCTTCTTTTAAAGCAGTCGACAAGCAGCGCTGATGTTTTGCAAAAAGTTTTTAATTTAACAGACGAAGAAAAATATCTTCTTCTGGAATCCGAAGTGGGAGAAGGAATATTTTTTGCCGGACTCAAACACGTCGCAATCAAGATTATTGCCTCATACACAGAAGACCAAATCATCACTTCTGATCCGTCGCAAATTTTGGCAATCAAGAAAGCCAAAGACGAATATTTGGAAATGGAATCCGACAACACAATACCGACTCCAATATATTCAGGCGATGTTTCTCCCAAGGATATTGATGAAGCGCCGGTCGAAGAAGATTTTGTTCCGGAAAAATACGAAGAGCCGGAGGTTTCCCAAGATAAGTCCAAAAATATGGCGGAGCCGGCAAAAAACAGTGCTGAGATAGACGAAATGGAGGCAGAATCAGAAAAACTCGAAGGTGAAATAGCTGAACTTGAGAAAATGTTTGGCAAAGATCTTTAGATTAAATACTTTTCCCATTATTCTTTTGTGTCTTTTGGTCTATTTGTCTATAATATAGGCAATGGATACAGATAATAAAACACAAGGAGATAATATTAGCAATTCTGACAAAACGACGATGCATAATGCCGGGGTCGATGTTGCTGCAGATGTCGATGAGTTTATTGATATTGATTCAACCAAGCCGCTAAAAGAAGATTCTGATTTAAAGGATCTTGGTTTGACTTTTGTTGAAGAAGCCAACAAAGAAGACCTCAGCCTTCTTTCAGAAAAAATGAGAGAAGCTGAAAAGCAAAAAATCGCAGCGGTGGAGAAAAAAGAAGATACTCAAGAAAAAACGAAAGATAAGACCGCTCAAATTTCACATAGCGACAGCCTAGAGCCGGGTCAAAGCGCCGACGATCTGGAAAAAGAATTTAAAAAAACAGTCGGGACATCTTCCGTTTCATCTTTGCCCGGAGCCGGTTCTTTGGGCGACAAAATATCAAGCCTTCAATCAATGCTTACAAAAATAAAAGAGAAGCTCGGATTTAAAAAAACAGAAGTCAAAGAAGAGTTAGAGAATCTAAAGAAGGTCAAAGAAGATATTTCAAAAGATATCGAGAATATAAAAGAGCTCGAGGAGTCTGAGCAAAAAATAGAATCAGAGCTAAAGAAAATCGAAAAAATCAGGGAAGAAATATCCGGAATAGAAAAAGAAGTAGAAGAAGAGTTAAAAGCATAAATCATGCGAGCCTTATTTGGTAAAAAAATAATATTCTTAAT
>CAZKOZ010000011.1:0-6372 GCA_964554525.1 uncultured Candidatus Saccharibacteria bacterium
TCCGTTCCTCCCATCGCCCTGCAACACCATCCGTCATCATCGTCATCAACAACAATCACATCATCTTCTTCCTCGTCAAAAGAATTATATTCGGCTTGAGATGGGCTTTTTTCCGACACGATCTTAGGAACAGCTTTTATTCTAGCTTTTCGGACCCTCACAACTGGTTCATAAGGTGTCTTGTCTTCGTAAGAAGGCGCAGATTTAAAATCAATCAATTCTTCGTCTATTGAAATCTCTTTTATCTTAGAACGCGGACGAGGCTCGACTCTAGTTTCTATTTTTGGAATTTTAACTTTTGGTTCAGGTGGTATTATTTTTTCTTCTGATTTTACTCTTGTAAAAAGATGATTGTAGCTCATCAAAACAAGCAAAACCCCTGTTCCAATAAAAAGATAATTTTTAATTTCAGTCGGCAAACCAACAAAATGCGAAAGAACAACAATCCAAACCCCTATTAAAAATATGATCTTTTCTTTAGGCATAACGTTATAACAATTCTGATAATTCTAAACAAAATTATTATAACAGGCTTATTTTAAAAGCCTAAACTGGGGATTACTCGCCAGAGACAATAACCACAAACTCACCTCGGACTTTGTCCGGGTTTTGGGTGAAATATTCAAACACTTCTTTGGGTGAGCCCTTTTTAATTTCTTCAAAGATTTTTGTCAGTTCGCGCGCAACAACGACTTCCCTTTCTGAAGATAAAACATTATTCAAAGATTCAAGGGTTTTTAAAATCCTATGAGGAGATTCATAAAAAATAGATGTTTTCTTGGATTCGCTGATTTCTTTGAAAATTGTCTCCCTACCCTTTTTATGCGGAAGAAATCCGTAAAAAGTAAATTGCGGAGATGGAATACCTGAAACAGAAATAGCTGAAACCAAAGCCGAAGCGCCGGGAATTGGGATAACTTTTAAGTCTTCTCCTAGAGCCTCTTTTGCTTCTTTTATGAGCATAACCCCCGGATCTGAAATCGCCGGAGTTCCAGCGTCAGAAACGAGGGCGAGGTTCTTCCCTTCCCTAAGCATCTCTATAATTTTATCTTGTTTTGAGATTTTACTGTTGGCGTGATAACTCATTGTCGGCACAGAAATGTCGTAACAGGAGAGTAATTTCTTTGTAACACGTGTATCCTCACAGAGCACCAAATCAACGCTCTTAAGCGTTTCCAGAGCCCGGAGCGTGATATCTCCGAGATTCCCTATTGGAGTAGCCATAACATACAAATTTGACATGTCGGGATTATACTTGACTTTTTAGGTATTGTCTAGTAGAATACCGACAGAAACAAAAACAACCATGATTGCACTTAAGTTACTGCTAGCCTTCGTCGTCTGGGCATCTCTCAGGATGTTGGCTGACCATAAAAACTCGTGTCGTTGGCATCGTCGCCACAAACAGAAATGACCCACCCGCAGAGGAAAGCGCCTCTCGCGGGTGTTTTTCATTAAAACTAAATCCTTGACCGCTTAAAATATCTCGTTAAGAAATTTATTTGATTTGCTTTAGAAAGTGATGCTGTTTGAGTAAGCCTGGGGCTTACGAGTTCATCACTTTCTTAGCCAAAATCGAATAAATTTTAGAATATATTTTTCTGCGTCTTGAACTTTTGTTACTTTTGCTTCAAGGCAAAAGTAAGAGAGATTATTTATAAAAAATAAGAATATTTAGTTTTTTAGCACCACCCCGCCTTTCAGGCACCCCTCCTCAAAGAGAAGGGGAAACAAAAAGCCCGAAAGGGCTTTTTGCAAACTACTTCCTCCACTTACTCCCCACCCTAATTCTATTTAGCTCCTTATCGATTAGCGCTTGAAGTTTTGCGCTATCAATCTCTAAGTCATCTTTTTCTCTTTTCTTTATTTCTTCAGCGCGTTTATAAGCTGCCTCCGCCCTATCAATATCAATCAAGTGCGCCATTTCCGATCGTTCCGCCAAAATCACAACCTTACTATCTTTTTGAACTTCAAGTATTCCAATAGAAACAGTGAGAGCAAAAACTTCACCCTCTTTTCCCACTTTTATCTGTCCTGTTTTTATATTCGCAATCAAAGGAATATGGTCGGGAAGAACGGTCAGTTCACCAGCGCCGGTCATTAAATTGACATAAGAAACGTCATCACTTTCATATATGATAGAGTCGGGTGTAACTATTTTAAGCTGTAATCTTTTAACGTTCATTTGTTTAATAATTTATTTAGTCAGAGATGATTCGTGCGCTTTTATAACATCTTCGATAGAACCTTTCATATAGAAATGTTGCTCACTTATGTGGTCATACTTCCCTTCCAAGATTTCTTTAAAAGACTTGATCGTATTTTTAACCGGAACATAAATTCCCGGAGCGCCGGTGAACTGCTCAGCCACGAAAAATGGTTGTGATAGGAATTTTTGGATTTTTCTTGCGCGAGAAACTGTAAGTTTGTCGTCATCTGAAAGTTCGTCCATACCCAAAATTGCAATAATATCTTGCAAGTCTTTATATTTTTGCAAAACTTTTTGAACAGCTCTGGCCACTTCATAGTGTTCAGCGCCAACAATATTTGGATCAAGTATTGTCGAAGTTGAATCAAGTGGATCCACCGCCGGATAAATTCCAAGCTCTGAAAGTGGACGAGACAAAGAAACTGTTGAGTCCAAGTGAGTAAAAGTTGTTGCCGGCGCCGGGTCTGTTAAGTCGTCGGCCGGCACATAAACAGCTTGGATAGAAGTAATAGAACCTTTGTTTGTTGAAGTAATTCTTTCTTGTAAATTACCCATTTCTGTCGCAAGGGTTGGTTGATACCCCACCGCAGAAGGCATACGTCCCAAAAGCGCAGACACCTCAGACCCAGCTTGAGTAAATCGGAAAATATTGTCGATAAAAAGCAGAAGGTCTCTTCCCTCTTCGTCTCGGAAATATTCCGCCATCGCCAAAGCAGACAATGCAACTCGCGCGCGAGCTCCCGGTGGTTCATTCATTTGTCCGAAAACTAGAGCTGTTTTATCAAGCACTCCTGAATCTTCCATTTCTTTATATAAATCATTTCCTTCTCGAGTTCTTTCGCCCACACCGGCGAAAATAGAATACCCGCCGTGTTCAGACGCAATATTGTGAATAAGCTCTTGGATAACCACGGTTTTACCCACTCCGGCTCCTCCGAAAAGTCCAACCTTTCCTCCTTTTAGAAAAGGACAAATTAGGTCAACAACCTTGATTCCGGTTTCAAGTATTTCTGTATTTTGAGATTGATCTTTGAACTCAGGAGCTTGTCGGTGGATAGGATATCTTTTTGTATTATTAGGCGCGGATTTTTCGTCTATCGGGTCGCCAACCACATCGAACATTCTTCCTAAAACCTCCGGCCCAACAGGAACAGAAATAGGCGCGCCTGTGTTTGTGACTTTCTGACCTCTTTGAAGTCCGTCTGTTGAAGTCATGGAAATGGCGCGAATTTCATTCGTACCCAAATGAGCAGAAACCTCAAGAATAACTTTATCTTCGCCCTCTCCTCTTAAAACTTCAAGAGCGTTATAAATTTCCGGCAAAGAGCCGTCAGAAAAACGGACATCCACCACCGGACCCATGATTTGTGTTATTTGACCTTCGTTTGTTTTATTTTTTTCCATAACTTTTTAATAATACTGATAAATTAATTCATTGCCGCGGCACCTCCGACTATTTCTGCAATCTCTTGCGTTATAGCGCCTTGTCTGACTCTGTTGTAATAAAGTGTAAGCTCGGAAACCATGCCTTTTGCAGAATCATTTGCATTTTTCATTGCAAACATTCTGGAGCTATGCTCTGACGCAAGCGATTCTAAAAATGTGTGAAAGATTGCTTGCTCTAAAAGTTGTCTGATAACCGTATCTAAAATTTCCGCTTCGCTTGGTTCAAAAGTATAAAGTCCCAACTTTTTCTTTTTATTATACTGACTGTCTTCGCCCTCTGTTGGTAAAAGTAAATCTTTATAAAGACCTTCTTTGATTGGCAACACTTGCATCAAGAAAGGTTTATAACTTGTCGATGTTTTAAATTCCGTGTACAAGACTTTAACAGCTTCATATTTACCGGATTTAAACTCTGCAACAATAATATCTCTTATCACTAAAAATTCTTCTGAAGTGCTTTTTTCTGAAAATTCTATAAAACTTGCGATTATATTTAAGTCATTTCTTCTTGCTGATTTTTCAGATTGCTTGCCAATAGTTATGCAGTCTATTTTATTTGTTGTTGAAGATTTATACTTTGCAAGCGATTTTGAAATATTAATATTGTAAGCCCCCGCTAAACCTTTATTCGAAGAAATAACCACCACTAAATCCTTGCCTGTTTTATTTTCTTGCAAAAACGGATGAGATACTTGCCCGTCTCCTGCAATATGGTGCAAAAGCTCCAAAGCGTATCGTGAATAAGCGCGACCGCGAACAACTCGATCTGTTGTTTTTTTCATCTTAGATACAGAAACCATTTCCATTGTTTTTGTTATCTTTTTGATATTCTTAACAGATCTTATTTTCTGTTTTATCGCTTTTGTGGCAAGTCCCATAAATTTATAGAGTCATTTTAAATTCTTTGAGCGATGTTTCAAGCTCTCCTTTTATTTCATCACTCCAATCTTTTTCAATTTTAGATAAAAGTTCTTTTTTACCTGATAACAAAAATCCATGTAAATCTTTTTCAAGAGTTTTAATTTCTTCCGGCTTAGTAGCGTCAAAAAATCCTGCGTTCATCGCGAAGATAGAAACAACTTGCAGAGAAACCGGCATTGGAGAAAATTGATCCTGCTTTAGAAGTTCAGTAACTCTCTTTCCTCTTTCAATAACTTTCTTTGTTTCGGGATCAAGATCGGAATCAAACTGAGAGAAAGATTCAAGCTCTCGATATTGCGCCATGGCAAGCTTTAATGTTCCGGCATTTTTCTTCATTGCTTTAATCTGAGCAGAACCTCCAACACGAGAAACTGAAAGACCGGCATTTATCGCAGGACGAATACCTTTATAAAACAAATCTGTCTCAAGGAAAATTTGCCCATCTGTAATGGAGATAACGTTTGTTGGAATATATCCGGAAACATCCCCGGCTTGAGTTTCAATAATCGGCAAAGCAGTGATTGACCCGCCGCCATGATTTTGATTTCTTCTACAGGCTCTTTCCAAAAGACGAGAGTGTAGATAAAAAACATCTCCGGGATAAGCTTCGCGACCAGGCGGGCGACGAAGCAAAAGAGAGATTTCTCGGTAAGCCACCGCGTGTTTTGACAAATCATCGTAAACAATCAAAACATCTTCGCCTTTCGCCATAAAATATTCTGCAACAGAAACACCGGTGTAAGGAGAGAGATAAAGCATCGCGGGGTTATCAGATGCTCCGGCAGCCACAACAGTTGTATATTCCATAGCGCCCGCTTCTTCGAGCTTTGAAACAATACGCGCGATTTTAGATTGCTTTTGTCCAATAGCCACATAAACACACTTCATATTTTGACCTTTTTGGTTGATGATTGTGTCGATAGCAATAGCTGTTTTACCTGTTTGTCTGTCGCCGATAATAAGCTCTCGCTGACCACGTCCAACCGGAATCATGGCATCGATAGATTTAATACCTGTTTGAACAGGCTGATTTACGGGTTCGCGAGTCATCACGCCGGGCGCGATTTTCTCCACCAAAACCTCTTCTGTCTTTCCTAAATCACCTTTATCATCTATTGGGCGAGCCAGCGGATCAACGACGCGTCCAATTATTCCATCACCCACAGAAACCGAGAGAATCTTTTCCGTTCTTGTGACAATATCCCCCTCTTTAATATTTTTAAAATCACCTAAAATTATGGCCCCGATAAAATCTTCTTCCAAGTTTAAAGCAAGACCCAAAGCCCCGTTTGAAAACATTAAAATCTCGGACGCCTTTGCATTCGGAAGTCCGGATATTTTTGCAATACCGTCGAAAACACTCACCACCTGCCCTGTTTCACTTTCCAGAACTTCCGGTTTGAAGTTAGCTATTTTATTCTTTAAACTTTTTATAAACTCTTCTGTTTTTGCCATAAATTATTTTATTAATGATTCTCTTAAAAATTCAATGTTTCTCTTTATACTCGCGTCAAGTATCCTATTCTTCCCTTTTAGAACAAATCCACCAATAAGTGAACCATCAACTGCTATTTTAAATTTGTCATCTTTTTCTGCCTGTATATAACTTTTTATTTTTAGGACGACATCGGAGTCAAATTCATGCGAAGTTATTACTTCTATGGTATTTCTCTTCTCCTCTTTCACCTTTTCTTGTTCTAATTTGCTTAAGATATTCGGCAAGAGGTTGATTAAATGATTATCTTTTAGATAAACCAACAAATCATCTGCAAAAGCATCATTATCTTTTGCAGATT
>CAZKOZ010000011.1:6382-6666 GCA_964554525.1 uncultured Candidatus Saccharibacteria bacterium
ATGATAATTCAGAGATTTTATGTTTTCTTTTATCGCCTTAACTATAAGATTTGAAGATATCATGACTATTTAAGCAAACTTTCAGCGAAAGCTTGAGATTTGTTTTTGTCTATTTGGTTTATAGAAACTTTTTCCACTCCGTCTAAAACCATATTTACAAAATCTTTTTGGATTTTCTTTTCTGTTTCTAAGCGAACCTTTTCAATATCTTTAAGCGCGTTTTCTTTTATTTTTCCGGCCTCTATAGAGCCATCTTTTTTAGACATAGATATAATATCCTTCCC
>CAZKOZ010000011.1:6676-10225 GCA_964554525.1 uncultured Candidatus Saccharibacteria bacterium
CTTCCCCTTTTTATCAGCTTCATCTATTATTTTCTTTGACTCTTTTTGGGCATTTTTTAAGATATTTTCTTTTTCTGATTCCGCCATCACAAGAGCGCCTTCAGCGCGTTTGGCATCGTCTAAACCCTTCTGAATCTTTTCTTGTCTTTCTTTTATCGCGTGACCCAATTTTTTAAATACAACATTGCGAAGAAGGTAGTAAATAATCAAAAAGTTAACCAAGTTTGCCAAAGCAACTTTCCAATCAAAACCAAGTTTTCCCAAGACTTCGCCAATCATAAGATGAATTTAAAAAATTAGATAATAAAGAATGCAACAAGCGCGTAAATCGCTGTTGATTCACAAATCGCCATACCTACAATCATTTTTGTAAATATTGAATCCCCTGCTTCTGGATTTCTACCGATAGCCTCCATTGCTTTTGCCGCCACGAAACCTTCTCCAATAGCTGTTCCCAACATTGAAAGTATAATAATCCCTTTTGCTATATATTTTGCTGCTTCTGCTTCCATAAAATTTTTATTTTTTATCGCCGTAGCGAAATTAATTAATAACTACTAATAAACAACTTTAACTTTTCTCCGTCCCTGGTTCGGGGCCTGCGGCCTGCATATAATACACGGTTATCAGTGATCCAAAAACAATTGTTTGAATCAATGCCCCGAGTAGCCCGAATGCAACCCAAAACGATGGTAAAACGAAGGCGAATATTCCGATAAGTATCGTTGTCAGAACATCTCCGGCATACATGTTACCAAAAAGACGGAGTGATACCGATATAACTTTTGCAACTTCACCAACGATGTCCAGGCAAGCGATAAGTATAGTAACAAAGACATATATCGGACTAAGGATTCCCTTCTTCATATCCTCCCTGATCTGTTTCACTGGAATATACTTGTTTATGTAACCCAATATTCCAAAATCTTTTATTGATATTAGATGAAGAACAACTATGGCACCGAGAGCAAGACCGAAAGTGGTATTAAAATCACCTGTGGCAGTTCGAAAAATTGATTCGCCGTTCCAAGTAATACTGGAAAGTCCCGGCAAAAGTCCCAGATAATTTGAAACTCCGACAAACAGAAAGATGGATGCAATTATTGGAAAAATTCTTTTTGTGTGGTACTCGTTCCCGGTTATTGTGCTTATTTGTTTATGTATGGCTTCATAGACAATTTCAAAAAAAGCCTGCGCTTTACCCGGAATAAAACTTTTATTTCTAAATATAAAAAAAGTAAAAATCAAAAGAAGAGCTAAAACCAAAAATATAAAAATAGTAGAATTTGTTATTGGATAACCAAAAATCTCAAAGACTGTTGATGGTCCGATACTCGCGATATCTCTTTTAAAACTAAAAATTTCTCCATTCATAGATTTTAATTTTTAGTTTCTTTATTTTTTAACTCCTCCTGCTTCATCTTTTCTCTTACTTCTTTGTATTCACGAGCCAGTTTAGAATTTTTACGAAGAACGACATACCAAGAAATGGAAAGGGCAAAAAACAAAGCTATGAGAGTAATGGTTTTTCCTGTCTCAAAACGAGCATCGAAATATTTTCCCAAAAATAGAGCTGTAAAAGCCGGCACGGCAAAAAGTGGAATGTTTATAAGTGAATTATAGAAAAGCTTATTGGTTACCTTGTGGTAATCAGAATTAACAGCAGGTTTGGATTTTAAATTTTTATCTTCCATAAACTTAAAAAGACCCCAGAGAGTCGTGTCGATTATACACCAATAAAAGAAAAAAGTTAAATATTTATACTCTTGACTTTATGACAAAGGTATGTTAGTCTCCCGATCAGAGTCCATTCAAATAAACAAAACCAAAACCCCAAACCAAAATGGGAACAACTGTGAACATAACCAGTGGTGGCAAGGCCCAACAAACCCGGATATCTGTAACGCCGGAGGGAGACCTCCTAGAACAGAATATCGTAGTGAATGCGGGAGGCGATGGCGAAGACCTTCCACAAGCAACACTCCCTAAAAAGGATAATTGCTGTGAGCACTGCTTCGGTCTTTTCGAAAGGGCCGGTAATTACACCGTTGGTGTATTCAAAGACGGCTTGGAGGAAGGAAAGAAATGTGCCAACCCCAAGTGCAACTGTGGAGGTCATTCTTCCAATAACGGCAACCATGCCGCCCAAACCAACAATTCCAACGATGGTTGGAGGTGGTGGAATATGATCCCCATGCTCATCGCTGCTGCCATCATGATATGGCTGG
This sequence comes from uncultured Candidatus Saccharibacteria bacterium, assembly GCA_964554525.1. GTDB lineage: Bacteria > Patescibacteriota > Minisyncoccia > Phycocordibacterales > CSBR16-119 > JAUPTX01. Next base: position 8,905 of record CAZKOZ010000011.1, read on the forward strand.
TTGTAAACCAAAAAGGCTGCGCTGGAGTAGTGGACAACGAAACTCCTTGCTGTCTCGATGAATACAAGCAGGGTGAAGATCGTGCCATCCAGCTCATGAAAGAGATGAGCTCGATCCCTCAAGGTGATGGTATGAATGAGGGAGAAGGATATGATCCGGATCCACCATCACATACGACGCCAACCACCTATGCTGATGTCGATCAGTACGGCATTTACAAGGTGGCTGATCCGGACTTGACGTTGTCTATTCTTGCTCATCTTTCGGGTAAGGAGTGGCACAATTTTCGCAAATTCCATGGCGATAGCTTGGATGGCGAAAACAAGTTTGTTTTGCTAGCGGCAGAAGTTGCCACTTTCATGGCAAGTGGCCTCACAGTGGATTATCGTAATGGCGAACCACAAATTCGTCCTGCGATCTACACTGTGAACAATCGTCTTCATCAAGCTGGTCCTATGGCTTGGGAAATTGGAGAACGAGCAAAATACGGCACTGGCTACCAAAACGAGAAATCGTTCAATTGGTGGGCAAACAGTGCTGTTCAAGCTGTTCCATCGTCTGGAGAGACCGACTTTTCAAGAGCGGTTGATGAGACGATAGAGAGACTGATGGAGAAAGTTCATGAAGAACAGATACCATCTCTAAACGGCAGAGTAATATTTGCCGTTAACCACACCTCCAATGCGAGTGGTGCCAAAAGCACCACTCGCAAAGAGAGTTCATCACGTTCACCACCCCCGCCCGCTTTGGCACACAAGGGAGCATATGTTAGCCCCTTGCGACCAGAAGACATCAATGAATATGTCCGAGGTGTTAAGCCGAAGGTTGGCAAAGAACGCCCCCATCACGGTCACGATCTGTCAGCAAATGAAGGTACGCCTATCTTCTCCACGAGTGGAGGAAGGGTTATAGAGAAAGGCTACCAAGTCAAGAAAAAGACAGGTAAGGGTTACGGTAATTACCTTGTAATATATGACGGCAAGTACGTATGGCGTTATGCCCATATGAAAAGCCGAAGTGTAAGAAAGGGTGATGTCGTACGGAAGGGTCAACAAATCGGAACAGTTGGAGACACTGGTTCACCAGGAGCATTCCACCTGCACATCGAATGTTGGACACTGTCCGAGTGGAACAAAAAAGAGGCTGGAAAAGATGCCACTCCAATCTCTGAACAACTATGGCAGTAAGGCCGGAACTCAAACAGAGTTCCGGCTTTTCGCATTTTAAAAACAAATTATTTAAAATTTTGGTTGCTTATTTTTTACATATGTTTTAGATAAGCGACCAATTAAAAACTCCCCTACGGGGAGTTTTTGACAGT
>CAZKOZ010000012.1:0-4117 GCA_964554525.1 uncultured Candidatus Saccharibacteria bacterium
GGAAAAGGTTCAAACCTATGTCGCGTGCCCCGACCGTCAAGCTAGCAATGGCTTGGATGAAGCCAGGCCTTGAGCTTGGAAAACTACCTTTTTCTAGTACTAGATCAACCTCTTCGAGGAAGGGTGGTTGGGCACATACCGGAAAGTTTTTTATAGAATTTAAAGGTACTAGATCAACCTCTTCGAGGAAGGGTGGTTGGGCACCGAGTACTTCCTGCAATAACTTTGATATTTAGTACTAGATCAACCTCTCTGCTGGATTGTCAAGGTCAAACCCTTGAAATGACTCGCTCTGTATGGGCGGGTTTTTTGTTGCAACGATTTTCATGTCGCAGACTCGGAAAGTAAAACCCCGCTTCTCTATTTTCTGAAATCGCACCCCTCATTTCTAGGGCAATAAGTTTTGTCCAATATTCAAGTGAAATACAATATTTAAATTTTTTATGATATAAATCTCTAGCAAAAACTTCTTTTACCAAAAACAAAAAATGCGCAATATCTTTATTGGAAACTTCTTCAACAAACTTTTTCTTCTTACGAAGAAATTTTATTAAAACATCATCAATGATTGGACGGAGCCATTCCATAAAATCATAAACAAGCGGTTTGGCATTCTTTGATTGCGCTTTGTGCAAAAGCCCCAAATCCCTCGGCATATCAACCTCATCAAATATTTTTGAAACTTTTTGCGCAAGATAGTGATAGCCAACATCTAGTAAATTATTTAACACATCTTTTCCGTGTGGCATTCGTCCACTCCACCTGATTTTATTTTTTATCTTTTCGCCAAGATACTGCCAATACTTTTTGGCAGCTCGCGCTTCAACAAGCATTAAATCCTGATTATTTTTTACTAGTTTTATTTCATCTAAAAATCTTGTTGCTTCTTTTCTCTTTTGGATAACAGTAAATTGATAATAGATTTTTTGATGAATTATGGCTTTGGATAAGGTGAGCCCATTTTCCGTATTCCTATATTCAACCAATTTCTCCAACCATTTTGCGTTCATAAAATCAGTATAACAAAACCCCCATTCACTTGGAACGGGGGCTCTTGTTCTGTAGAAAGATCAGTGGCAAATAGGAAACCTGCTTTTTAGAGCAAAAATCCCCTCATGTACCGGCACGCCATATTCCTTGCCCGCTTTTCGCAGGAGGAGTGTTGCCGCGCCGAGCTTTTGCATCTTATCGGCAAGGCTTCCAGTTCGAGCAGGATCGGGCATCTTGACCACCAGCACTCCAAACTCTGTCGCTTTCTCCTCAATGAAGCAAGTCAGACGATCCAGGTATCCGGTGTTCTGTGCGCCGTAGTGTTGCTTGGCAACTCCTTTCTTGCTCTGAGCAAGACCGAGCCTGACGCGCGATTCACCAATGACGATAATGTCGCACGTCTTTTCAAAGCCGATAACCTTACCGTTGCCATCGCGAACTTTTTGCGCAACCAGCGAAAGCGCCAACCTCCTCTGGAAGTCGGCCTTCTGGTCACCGGACTTGTTGTGCATACGCTGACGAGCTTCCATGCGTCGCTTCCAAGCGCGCGAACCCTTCTTGCAGGCTTCCACTCGCTTTTCCACATCGCTGATCTGCCTCATCCAGAACTTGTCCGGGCGACGCATTGGCACCAAGTATGACACACCTGTACTGTCGCACACCGCCATGTCTCCCGCCCCAAGGTCAACTGCCCTCATAACGGTCGGTGTTTCCGTCGGCTTTGGCGGATAGTAAGCGCAGATGACAGAGACTTTGTAGCAAAACTCTTCGCTTTGCCCGCGACGCACACGGCTCACTTTGACCTCCTTGATTTCTTTACCTCCAAGGCTTTTGGTCAAATGGCGGTCAAAAGGAATTTCAAGTTTCCATCCCTTCGCAACCGGTAGAACAAGGCGCGAAGTCCCGTTCTCGGTTTTGATTACGGGATTTGGCCACGCCATTGTCTGGAACCAGCCCTCTTGCTTTTTCCTCGGCGCACGAGCTTCTTTGTCCTTCTTCTTTGAAAGCTCAAAGTAGCTCTGCCACGCGCCAGCAAGCATCCGGCAAACCTCGCGACGCATATAGCTGGAGAGAGTGCCGGTTGTCATTTCCTCACCAGACGGCAAGGTGATGACAGTATCGGCAACAGTTGGCAACCAGTAATTGAGACTGAAAGGCGTCAAAGCCTTTTTATTCGGATCGCCCTTCGGAAGACTGAGCCAATGCTCACACTGGTCAAATGCCAGGTTCCAGATGAGTCCTGCAAGCATGCCGGCTTTTTGGATTTCTGCGTCCAGTTCTGCGGACAGATCTCGCAACAGGGTCGTTACAGTCTTGCGACTATAGTCAACTTGTTTCTTTGCCATTATTTTAGGTTTTGAAAGGTTCGTGTCTTATCCGCCCGTGATTATATCATAGTCTATAAAAAAGTCAAACAAAAACCCGCCCATACAGAGCGAGTCATTTCAAGGGTTTGACCTTGACAATCCAGCAGAGAGGCAGGTCTAGTACTCCCGATAAGTGAATCGGGAACACCGGACTTGGGTGCCCAACCACCCTTCCTCAGAGAGGTTGATCTAGTACGGAGATGATGTCGAGGTTCGTTTTGATGCTTAGTGCCCAACCACCCTTCCTCAGAGAGGTTGATCTAGTACTTCGGTACGGGCGGGAAATTCAAGACCTTGGTGCCCAACCACCCTTCCTCAGAGAGGTTGATCTAGTACTCCCGGAAATTAAAATTCCATCGAAAGCAAAGTGCCCAACCACCCTTCCTCAGAGAGGTTGATCTAGTACGAAGCTCAATGAAAAAGTTTCCGTCTTCACCAGTGCCCAACCACCCTTCCTCAGAGAGGTTGATCTAGTACTAGACAAAGGTAGTTTTCCAGGCTCAAGGCCTGGCTTCATTCAAGCCATTGCTAGCTTGACGGTCGGGGCACGCGACATAGGTTTGAACCTTTTCCAAACCCTGCTGGTTGTATTGTTTTGAGAAAAGTACCTAAATCGTCCTAAAACGACAGGTATTCTTCTCAATCTGAAACGAACTTAACTTAAGCACAGTATACATATTTGAGGAGGGGTGTCAAGAGTCTACTTCACATCGGCATCAATGATTCCAAATTCTTCATCAGCTCGTTCCTTCGCTCTTTGAGTCAGTTTTTTAAGCTTGGAATAAATACTCCAGAAAATTACCGAAAAAATTGAAAAAGGGATGAGCAATACAAAGAAAAGAAATCTAAAAAATCCAGACGGACCAAACAAAAGACTTGTCCAGCCAAAAATAAAGCAGACGGCCAGAGCACCAAGACCGATGATGGTGAAAAGTATGAGCGGAGCTTTAATCACGCCCAAAAGCATCCCCCGCCCAAAACCTGTCGGATCGGCTGTACCCTTTTTAATATCTTTATATGTTTTAAAGACTCCGAAAATCATTTTATGAAGCTAATTTTAATCACACAGATATTATACCAAACAAAAGCCCCGACAAAATCGAGGCGTTCGTCTGATGCTTATTAAAATTAAATTATTTACCACCAAATACCTGGAAGTCCTGCGGCTTTCATCTTCGCGCGAGTAACAGAACCAAGACGACCAGAAGCTGGAGCGATGCCATTAGCCGATTGATATGCCACAAGAGCGGATTTTGTTTGGTTTGCAAAAATTCCTGTTGCGCCGGCAGGGATTGGATAGCCTTGGGCAATTAGTAAATTCTGTAACATTTTCACATCGTCGCCTCTGTCACCTACCTGCAAATCACGCACTAAAATGTTCGGGCTTGATGCAGTGTCGGACCCAATATCAAGTAAATCAAGAATAATTTGAGGAAGAGGAATTCCCATCTTGTAAGCTTGAAGTAGAAGATCTCGATGCTCAGCAATAATACTTTGAATTGTAACAATACTACTTTGTTGAGTGGAAATACTACCACTTGCGCGCGAAGAACCACGGCTATTATTGTTGTTATTTGGAGGTGTTGGAGAAGTGCCAAATGTTTGCCATTTGAAATACGGATAACCGTCATTTTTTACACCTGCGTTATCAATCATCCAAACAGAAACAAAATCCCAACCAAAGTCTTCAAAAGAAGGATCCATAAATGTAGACACATTTTTCATCTGTGCACTTGTTGCGGCTATTACTTGGTCAGGTA
>CAZKOZ010000012.1:4127-8448 GCA_964554525.1 uncultured Candidatus Saccharibacteria bacterium
TTGTTTTCTTCCAAGGCATCCAACATCTCGGATTCTTGGACTGTCATGTACCACAAAGAAATCAATATAGTACTACCCTCCCTCTTACCGACAAAACCACCGACATCTTCACCATCACCCAGAACTTTTCCTGTGGAATACGCGCTAATGATAACAGAATCTTGGATTAAACCGACAAAGCCACCAGTTTCTTTATCTCCAGTCACATTACCTCTGGCATAAGCATTGAGGATTTCGCTAGTATCAGACATCCATCCGACAAAGCCACCAACCTCTTCACAATCCCCGGCAGAAACTTCTACATCAGCCCATGATTCCTCTACGCTAGAATTACTCAATAAACCTACAAGTCCACCAATACTTCCACACTCGCCCGATCCAGAAACTGACCCTGTTGCAGAAACACGAAATACGGAAGTTCCATATGCCATACGCGCAAGAGCGCCTGCATAAAAACCGTTTTCATTATGCGTAATATTTACATCCTTAAGATGTAGGTTTTGTATACTACCGCCATCATAAATAACATTAAATAAACTTTTCTTCAGTCCACTGATTGTTTTGCCATTTCCGTCAAAATTTCCTCGGAAAGAATTATTGCCATCCTCAATTGATTCCCAATCCGGGCTGTCGCAAGTAATATCTTGATTGAGCTTGAAATATATTCCATCAGTATCTGCGATGTCATTGATTTTTTGCAGTTGTTCACAAGTGTTGATGATATATGGATTTTCCTGCGAACCATTACCGCTGGCAAAATAGTCATAGCTTGGTCTGAAGTGAGCGATATAGTAAACGCTTTCATCTACACCAATATGAGTAATAGCGTTTGTTAGAATTTTCTCGTCTGTATCATCATTAACCCAGTATTTGAAAATATATCCTGGGTTAGCAACCGCTGTTACAGTAGCGCCATCCCCTTCGTCAAATACCAATTGGAAATCATCTCCCGTGATACTACCCATATCTTCACTATCTTCATCTACTTCGTAATTCAAATAATGAACTGTAAAAGATTCGGGTGAGCCTTCTGTAAGACCGAGGTCGTTGCTCGCCACAGCCTTGTAGTAATAAGTTCCAGGACCGTTTTCATCCAAATCAATTGCAAAACCATATTCAAAAGGACCATCCTCTTCAAAATCATAGTCAGCCGGGAGTTTGTCATCACTCCAGATTAGAGTAGCTTGGTGTCCGTTGAGCCCAGCCTCATTTTCATATACCCAACGCATACCATATGTTACTTCTCCACCACCGTTATCGGTAATAATTCCATTCACAGTTGCTTCCACACTTTCGTTATCCAAAGATACGTCACCGGTTGTAATTTCAGGCAATGACTCTAAACTACTTTCATATAAAAATCCAATAGCCGGCATAACATCTGTACTGATTTGACTATTATCTCCAGACAAAGAAGTAGCTGGAGTTACTTGATTCCATTGGAAGGCGCTACTGTCAGTGGCTGGGAACCATGATTGAATACGAGGCGCAGTAAGAATACTATCTCTTTCCACAAGACCTAGATTGTAATGAATTCCGTCAGCCGGGTTAACTCCGCTTGTAGCTCTTGTTCGTCCTTGCGCCAGAACATAATAGTTGTATTCTTGGGGAGTTTGTGGATCTGAAAGAGGTGGCAGAAGTTCAATTGATGTTCCCAACGCAACTACTTGCTGTGGGTCTGGCGAGTTTGGTGTAACATATCCAAGCGGTGCGCCATTCAAAGTTACTGTTGTACCGTTGAATGTCGCCTTAAAAATTGCAACATCAAAAACATATCCTGGAGGACCTCCCGCCGGAGCACCATTATTTGTAGTACGATATGTTCCTCCTCCAATAAGATGTGTTACTGTCGTTTCTTCAGATACTTGAAATAAATACCCTCGCCAAAACGCACCACCCGTGGTTATGACATTAGAACCATATTCAGACACTTTGAAAACTCCAGCCTCATCAGCATGAGACACTCGTGGAGTAAGGAGCGGAGCAAAAATTAAACTAAAAATAAAAACAAAAGAAACCAGTAATGCTGAGAATCTTTTAACAAGTGGTTGCGACATAAAAAATAAAAAAATAATTTCTAAGATATCCGGCTCACCCAGACATTGGGTATATTATAAACAATTATTAGTAAACCTAATAAAATCACTGTTAATAAGTTATTTATAAAGGTCTATAAAGATAAGGTTTTCATAATTATTTTACCCTTTAACCTCCTCTCCTCAATCTTTTTATGATCTCCGGAGACAAAAACCTTTGGCACTTTGTATTTTTTGGTTTTGCCTGCCCGCCCTTTTGGCGGGTATTCGTAAACTTCTGGGCGAGTATACATTTCAGAACTTGAAACACGATTTTCTTCAAGCGACTCTATTTTTCCTAAAACTCCCGCGACTTGCCTTGAAATAGTGTCAATCAAAATCATCGCTGGAATTTCGCCGCCGGTCAAAACATAATCACCCACAGAAATTTCTTCTGCTTTAGTTATCTTTTTAACCCGAGCGTCGATTCCCTCATATCTTCCGCAAATTAAAATCAGGTCAGTGTAATTTTTCGCAGACTTTTTTACGTAAGCGGTATCTAGTTTTTTACCGGATGGAGAGAAAATTATTGTCTTTATCTTTTTAGGCTTTCCGCCCGAGGCGGATCTGCCTTGGGCAGATTTTATCGCTTTCTCCCACGCACGGATTATCGGATCGGCAATCATCACCATTCCTGGGCCCCCGCCATATGGCTTGTCGTCTATTTTTGAAGAAATGTTGCCGTCTGGCCAAACTTTGCGAAGTTTACCTCGCACAAAATCTCGCGGATTGTAGAATTTAACTTTTATTTTCTTCCCTTTTATCGCCCGCGCCAAAATAGACTCGCTCAAATACGATTCAAACATTTGCGGAAAGATTGTTATTACATGAAATGTCATGGATTAGTTGTTAGTGATTAGTTTATAGTTTTTGGGATGAATTGCAACACAAAACCCGCCGTAAGGCGAGTTTTGTGGTTTTGCCGTGTCGCGACAAGTTTTTGTATATTTAGCCTACTTCCTACTCACCACTTTCTACTTACTATCTATATTCCCTTCAGATCCTCCATCGCCGCGTCAACATCTGAAGCCACTGTTCCGGCTGGTTTTTGATATCCTTCCGGTTCGTCAATTTTAAGATTTACTCTTGAATTGTTTTTCATTCCGATAACTCTTAAAAGTGTTCGGATAGCCTTCGCTGTATTTCCTTGGCGACCAATAATCTTACCCATATCATCACGCGCAACAGACAAAGTTAGGAGTACTCCCATCTCGTCCACCTTGCGATCAATCTTTACTTCATTTTCGTTGTCAACCAACGCCTTAACAACGTAACTTAGAAATTCTGTATCTCTTTCCATGTTTTAAGATTAAAATATAATTTTAATTCAGCCCCGCAAACGGGACAAGCAGATTTCCGACTAAGAATGGCTGCCTTTTCATTTTACCGTGCCAAACAAAAATCCACAACCGAAGCTGTGAATTTTTGTTGATAATTTTAAATTATTTTTTTAATTCTTTTCTCTTTTTTGTAGAAGTCTTTTTAGGTAGAACATTTTTCTTTGGAGCATCTATCACTTTGTGTTCAACCAAAAAGTTGTGAACTGTTCCGGATGTTTGCGCCCCCTTGCTAATCCAGTATTTAATCTTCTCATCTTTTAGGGAAACAGCCCCTTTCTTTGGGTCATATGATCCCAAAACCTCCAAAAACTTGCCGCTTTGAGCAGAGTTTGTGTGTTCACCAACCACGACCCTGAAATATGGCTCGTTTTTTCTACCTGTTCTTTGTAGTCTTATCTTTAACATGTGGGCAATATTAGCAGAAAAGATTATTGGCGTCAAATGATTGGGGGCTCGCCAAAGGCGAGCCCCGGGTGATACTAAGCAGCCCTACGGTACTGTCGACCGTCTTGCCTACAAGGTTTGGCCATGTAGAAGTTTCGCACATATCCGCGTCTACCCTTGGCGCGACAACCCCCGCCAGACCTACGATGTTTGGCACCACTCATACCACGTTTCTCCATGAACAAGATTTTTCTTGATTGTACCAAAACTATATAAAAAACACCAAGCGTGATAATATTGACACAATGAATAAAACTAAAAAACTTACAAAAGAAGGCAAAGAAACAGTCGGCGCGATTAGAATTTCTCTAAAAGGTGTTGGATACATGAGAAGCGAAACAAAACACGGAATCGAAATACCTTCCGGCTTTCTCGGCACAGCACTCCACGGAGACACGGTCAAGGTTGCTATTACTTCCAAAAGAAAAGGCGGACCGGAAATCGGCGAGGTTCTGGAAATCG
>CAZKOZ010000012.1:8458-10087 GCA_964554525.1 uncultured Candidatus Saccharibacteria bacterium
AAATCGTTAAAAGAGCAAAAAAGGGATTTTCTGGAAAACTCGTAAAGGAAAATGGAGAATATTTTTTGGAGGCAAGCGACCCGCGCATGCCTTTTAATATTTTGATTTCCGATACTGATCGAGCCGGAGCAAAAGTGGATGACAAAGTTTTTGTTACGCTCAAAAATTGGACTTCTCGCAAAAAAATACCGACAGGAGTCGTGCAAAAAATCCTTGGCAAACACGGAGAACATGAAGCCGAAATGCAGGGCATTATTTTAGAAAAAGGTTTTGAAAGTTCTTTTCCTGTCCAAGTGGAAAATGAGGCAAGAAAAATCAAAGAATCGGGTTTTGAAGAAGAAATTAAAAATAGAACAGATTTGCGAAATGTTACGACTTTTACCATAGACCCTTTTGACGCCAAAGACTTCGACGACGCGCTTTCTTTCAAAGATTTGGGTAATGGGAAATTTGAAATTGGTGTTCATATCGCCGATGTTTCGCATTTTGTGAGGCTGGGCACAGAGCTGGATAAAGAAGCGCTTGAGCGAGCGACGTCTGTTTATTTGGTCGACCGAACAATCCCAATGCTTCCGGAAATACTTTCAAACGATTTGTGCAGTTTAAATCCAAATGAAGACAAACTCGCTTTCAGCGCGGTTTTTACTTTGGATGAAAATGGAAATGTTCACAAAGAATGGTTTGGGAGAACTATTATAAATTCCGACAAAAGATTTGCTTACGAAGAAGCTCAAGAAGTTTTAAACAAAGGTGAAGGTGTATTTTTTAATGAACTTAACACCTTAAACAAAATCGCCAAAAACCTGACCAAAGAACGCATCAAAGCCGGCGCGCTTTTGATGGAGCAAGACGAGGTTAAATTTGTGTTAAATGAAGAAGGAAAACCAATAGACGTTTACACAAAAGCGCGCCAAGACACCAACAAACTCATTGAAGAATTTATGCTTTTGGCCAACAGACGCGTCGCTGAATACGGAGCATTTGATAAAAATAAAAAAGATAGGCTGTTCATTTATCGCGTTCACGAAGACCCAGACAAAGACAAGATTAAAGATTTGGTTGAGTATTTAAAACTTTTGGGTTATGACTTGCCGATACACAAAGGATATGTTGACCCAAAAGAATTGAACAAGCTCTTGCTACATCTTGAAGGGAAAAATGAAAAAAACACCGTGCAAAGTGTCGTGGTGCGTTCAATGCAAAAAGCGATTTACTCCACTAAAAACCGCACCGGGCACTACGGTTTGGCTTTTAAATATTACACACATTTTACCTCGCCAATTCGCCGCTACCCCGACATAATCGCCCACAGAATGTTGAACGAATACCTAACAGGCAGAAGTATTTCTTTTGAAAAAAGAGATTATTACGAAAAAATGGCGATCCATTCATCAGAGCGTGAGCGTGACGCACAAGAAGCCGAACGCGCCAGTATCAAATACAAGCAGATTGAATATATGGAAGAAAAAATCGGCGAAACACTTTCAGCTTTTGTTACAGGCGTAACCGAATGGGGTATTTATGCAGCTGAGGAAAAGTCTCGCGCTGAAGGTATGATAAAATTAAGAGACGCTGAAGATGATTATTATACGTACGATGAAAAAAATCTTTTGATATCCGGAGAAAAAT
>CAZKOZ010000013.1:0-9522 GCA_964554525.1 uncultured Candidatus Saccharibacteria bacterium
CGGATTAAACACTCCTGGTGGCAGACGCACGATCGTATGTAAATTACATTCTGTGAGTAATTGTTCCTTGATCTTTGACTTTACCCCTTCACCGAACAATGACCCGTCAGGTAGGACAATTCCTGCGCGTCCGCCATCACGCAGTAAATGTACAAACAATACTAGGAATAAATCTGCGGTTTCCTTGGTACGGAATTGTGATGGAAAGTTTAATTCAGTTCCTTCAACTACCTTTGCACCAAATGGCGGGTTTGCCAAAATCACATCCACGCGATCACGTGGACCATAATCAGTGTACGGACGGGATAACATATCACCACGCAAAACAGTCGACGGATCCTCTACTCCGTGCAAGATCATATTCGTCACTGCCAACATATGCGGGAGTGATTTTAATTCAGTTCCGTGGATATTCCCATGGAGTTCTTTTTCTTGATCTGCGGTTTGTACCTCACGACGCATGAATTCCAGTGCCTCTGCCAAAAACCCACCTGTACCACATGCAGGGTCGAGTACTTTTTCACCAAACTTTGGCGCAGTCATTTCTACGATAAATTTGGTCAGTGGGCGTGGTGTATAGAATTCCCCAGCGTTTCCTGCATTTTGCAAATCTTTCAATATTTTTTCATACAAATCACCAAACGCGTGACGGTCATCTTTTTTATTGAAATTGATTTCATTAATTTTGTTGAATACCTTACGGATCAATGTTCCGTCTTTCATGTAGTTATAAGTATCGGTGAAAATCGTTTTAATCAATAATCCACGGGTATCGTTTTGGGAAACAGAGAGGTCTTTGAGTGTGGGAAATAATTCTTTATCAATAAAATCAGCCAGTTCCTGTCCGGTCATTCCCTCTTGTTCCATTGCCCAAGATCGATAGCGATATTTTTCTGGAATTGGTGAAGTATATGTACTATCAATCAATTCAAGATTTTTCTCACGATCATCAAAAATCTTCAAAAACAACATCCACACTAATTGTGAAATGCGTTGCGCATCACCATCAAGGCCGGCATCCTGCCACATAATGTCCTGAATATTTTTTATGATTGATTGGATTTGTGACATGGTTATTCAGCGTACAAGCTGTGTTCTATTTCTCTAATAATTTCCATATAGGTTTCTCGCCCTCCAAAAATATCTTCTACAATTTCGATTGGTGTTCCAAAATTTGTAAACGGCGATACCATCAGATCTCCAATATCATCAATTGCCGTAATTCCCTGGTCCGCATATTTTGCAAGTAATAGATCAATGATTTCTCGTGCTTTGCCTTCGTATTTTGCAAAATAATCATTTGCACGAGCTTTCTTCACTCGTTCACTACGTGTCATTGGTTTTTTACCATACGCAACATGCAGGATGAGATCAAATACATCCAGATCTTTACCGACTTCTTTACGGAGTTCCTCGAACGCAACCCCACGATCCAATAATTCGTTCACGATTACATCCTTGCGTTCTGATTCTTTCCATCGGGTTAGGAAATCATCGATCGATGCATATTCACTGGTGATCGCTTTTTTAGAAAAATCTTTGAGTGATTCTGTAATCAATTTTCCTGTTTTTGGATCAATGTATTTTACTTCTTGATGAATTGGATAAAAATCTACCCCGTCTTTGATACGGATTTTTTTCGGTTTTTCTTCTGTTTCTGTTCCGTCAATTAAAATATCAGCGAAAGGGTTGTTTTCTTTTATCTCTGATTCTGAGAGCGTTTCCTGTTCGATTGTTTCAGTAATATCGACAGACTCATTTCCGTCATGTTCGTATACTTTTACCGGGTCGCCATCAAATGCGGGATCAGCAAACAACCGCGTTACGTTGCGGAAATCCATAATAGTGAAATAATATTTCCCATATTGTTCCTCAACACGAGTTCCTCGACCGATAATCTGTTTAAATTCTGTCATAGAATTCATTGGGGCGTCGAGCACGATCAACTGTACAGTTTTAGTATCTACCCCTGTTGAAAGTAATTTTGAGGTTGTTGCAATAACCGGATACTTTGATTCTGGATTGATAAAGTTTTCAATCTCCATTTTTCCAAAGGTGTCGTCTCCTGTAATTTTAACCACGTAACGAGAATTTTCTTTGGTGAATTCTGAAAGCTCATTGGTAAGCGCCGTTCGCATTCTATCTGCGTGGGCAATATCAACACAAAAAACAATTGTCCTTTGGTATGCGTTTGTCTCACGCATAAAATCAGCAATACATTTTGCTACCGCTCGATTTCTGTCTTCGAGAATAATCGAGCGGTCAAACATATTTTCGGTATAAATTTCGTCGGGAACAATATTTCCATTTACATCCCGAAAACCCTCTGTTGGTCGCCACTCGTCATTATTAAACCTATAACGAATCACCTTATACGGTGCCAAAAATCCGTCATCAATTCCTTGTTTTAGTGAATAGGTATAAACAGGTTTTCCGAAATATTCTTCGGTACTTTGGTCGGTTGTTTCTTTTGGTGTGGCGGTAAGACCAATCTGAGTTGCGCTCGAGTAATGTTCAAGAATTTCCCGCCATGCGCTATTTTCATTACTGCTTCCACGATGGCATTCGTCAATGATAATTAAATCAAAGAAATCTTTTGAAAATTCTTGGAAAAGTTTTTTCTGCTCTTCCTCTGCTTCTCCATCTTTTTCTTCTTTTGACCCGCCAGAGAGACCCTGGTAAAGAGCAACATAAACTTCATATGCTTTGTCAGCCGTTCCATTTTTAATACGTGTCATTGCGTTGCCAAAATGACGAAAATCACCTTGCATTGTTTGTTGCGCAAGCGCAGTTCGGTCCACCAAGAAAAGAATTCTTTTCTTTTTCTTCGCTTTCCAAAGTCGGTAAATAATTTGAAATGAAGTGTATGTCTTTCCTGTTCCTGTCGCCATAACGAGCAGTATACGATTTTGCCCTTTTGCAACAGCTTCAACAACTTTGTTTATCGCCGTTTCTTGATAATATCGTGGACCTTTTCCTGATGGATCAATAAAATAATCTTGAAGGACGATTTCTTTTTGTTCATCGTTGTAATCTTTTGCGCGGGAATAACGACGCATTAACTCTTCTGGGTCTGGGAAATCAGAAATAGTGCGAGTAGTTTCCCTTCCAGTTAGAAAATCAAATTCCACAAATTCATCACCGTTGGTGCTATAAGCAAACGGAATATTTAAAATCCGTGCATATTCCTTTGCTTGTTCAAGTCCTGCACCTGCTGAGTGCTTATTGTCTTTTGACTCAACAATCGCAAGGGGAAAATTATTTTTATAGTAAAGAATAAAGTCTGCGCGCTTTTTCTCGCCCCGAGAAATAGTCTTTCCATTCACCATAATACGCCCATTTGTAAAAGTTTTTTGCTCCAAAATCTGAGAGTGTAAATCCCATCCAGCACCGACCAACGCAGGGAGTATGTATTTTGAAGAGATATCTTGTTCTGTTAGATTTTCTTTATTCATTATTGCCAATCATTTTAACACAAAAAGTGGGCTTTTGTAAAAAAGAAAGCTTGTTATCTCAGCTTAAATTAGATATTTTATCAATATATTTGATTTGTGACTCTACGGGGAATCGAACCCCGATTCTCACATTGAAAACGTGATGTCCTAACCGTTAGACGATAGAGCCTCCAAAAACGAGACAAGTATAACATTTTATCTTTTTTTGGCAAGAAAAGAGCCCCGCTGTTGGCGAGGCTCTGTGGGCGCGTGTCACTCCCCCACAGCATACGAAAAGCTGCCGTGGTGATGACATATTTTTTCAACCGACTTGTCCAAGATGGCAAGCTCGGTGCAACCACCATCACAAACATGAATCGCTGTGGCATGATAGACCACCCCTCTTACTCCAGGATCCAAGAAGATGATCGATCGTGGCTTCTTACCATCGATGATCGGGGTAATGTCAAAAACCTCCCCATCAAAAGAACTGAGGGAAACTTCTCGATATATTCCCGGCGAGAAGAACACGGACGGCGCATACTTTGCAATCCCGTTCATCTCATCGTTTGACGGCAGAGCCCTCTGACTCGATGCTGTGACAGAGAATCGGAGCGAAGGTCTGTCTTTGTCTTTGGTATTGAACATTTTCCACAACCAGTAGTCTTTGGACGTTACTCCTTGGACCAAAAAGATCTTTTCGCTGTTTACCATTTTGTTGGTGTGTTGATTTTTCTTTAACGAGCTTCACTAGAAACAATACCATTTTATTTAAATATGGTCAATGGTGTTGAAATTATTGCTATTTCGTTGTAGACTTTTCCAGTAAGCGCGGTTAGCTCAGTTGGTAGAGCGACTCATTGACGTTGAGTAGGCCAGGGGTTCGAATCCCTTATCGCGCACCCTAAACGAACTAAAAGATTTTTTAGTTCAGTTGAAATGTCAAGATTGGGTAGCCCGATACCATCGAGAGCTTCTTTGTCAGGATTGACGAAAATCGCCCGGCTGTTTTCTTTGATGCCCATTTTTTGGGCAACGGTCCTTGTCACTTTTTTCTTCATATCTATATTTTAGCGATTTTCCTCAGAGAGAAGAAGTTATTCTTTATCAAAACATCCCGTTTTCATTTACTAAATCTTCGGGAACAGCTTGCCCGAAATCCCAAAGCTCAATAATCTTGTCGTTGTCAAAACGGAAAATATGAATTACCGCCGCACCCAAGTCATTTGGTGTTTGTCTGACGCGAGAATGAACTGCCACTAAATTTCCGTCCTCCAATGCTCTTTGCATTTCAAGTATCTTTTCAGGATTTTTTTGAGCGTTTTCTTCCATTGCCGTCATTAGTGCCTGTCTGTCGCCTTTGAAGTATGCGTTGTGATGCTTGAAGTCGTCCGAAACATACAACTCAAAGGCCTTTCGCGGTTGTCCGCTACCTGCAAGTTTCAAAAAGTCCTGTGCGATTTCTTTCTTGGTCATAATGATTTCATTGTAGCAATTTTCTCCCCTGATTTGAAGCGCCGAAGTCACCACGCGCGCGGAGAATGCGAAGTTAGCGCGACTGGAAATAGGTGCGAGTTTTGTTGTATAATGCCACCAATGTCATCTCTCACTTTAAAGCTAATAGCCGTTATAACAATGCTTGTAGACCACATTGGTCTTTTATTTTTTCCGGAACATATTATTTTCAGAATAATCGGGCGTGTATCCTTCCCTCTTTTTGCTTTTCTCATTGCCGAAGGATTTTCAAAAACAAGCAACGTAAACAAATATTTAAAGAGACTTTCCATTTTCGCCGTCATATCGCAAATTCCATACATGTTTTTTGAAATGTCTGCGGGAATCACAAATTTTACTTTCAATATTTTGTTTACTTTGGCTTTGGGGGTTTTGACTCTTTTGCTTATGCAAAAAATTAAAAATCTACCGATGAAAATCTTGATGATTGTTGCAATGCTCGCCGCTGCTCATTTTGCAAAATTCTCATACGGCGCATACGGAATCCTTTCAATTCTTGGAAGTTATCTTTTCTTAAAAAACAGAAAGGCAGGAATGGCATCGCTTTTTGTTTTGCCTTTTTTGGAAAACTTGAGACTATTTTTAGTAAATATTATTTTCCCACAGCTTTTCGCTTTTTTGAGCATCATTCCGATATATTTTTACAACGGAAAACCGGGAGAAAAAATTTCCAGGTGGTGGTTTTATTGGTTCTATCCTGCGCACATGGCAATTCTCGCAGTGATTTTTTACATCATAAAATAATTGCTGAAAGCATTTTAAATTGCTAATCTTCAAAACACATGAAAATATTATCCATAGAAACAAGTTGTGACGAAACAGCTATCTCAATCTTGGAAGCCGAGGGCGGAATCAAATCGCCTGTTTTTAAAGTGCTGGCAAACAACTTAAACTCTCAAATAGAAATCCACAAAGAATTTGGCGGAGTCTATCCGAACCTTGCTCGTCGCGAACATGCAAAAAATTTGCCGATAATTTTAGAAAAATCTTTGAAAGATGCTGAGATGTTTTCTGTCGCCGAGACAAAAATAGATGAAGAAAAAATTCGCGCAATTCTAGAACGCGAACCGGAAACGGCAGAAGATCTTTTGAAAATTATATCTCAAATCCAAAAACCCGAGATTGACTATATTGTCGTTACCACGGGACCGGGACTTGAACCGGCGCTTTGGGTTGGAATAACTTTTGCCAAAGCTCTGGCGGAAGCTTGGAATCTGCCAATCGTGCCGGTGAACCACATGGAAGGACATATTTTGTCCGTGCTTTTGGACGCGAAAGAAAACAAAACTTTGGACGTTTCAAAATTTAACTTCCCTATTCTCTCGCTTTTGATTTCCGGAGGACACACGCAGCTTGTTTTGATGAAAGATTGGATGCATTACGAAATACTTGGCGAAACCGTTGACGACGCCGTTGGCGAAGCTTTTGACAAAGTTGCGCGGATTTTAGGATTGCCGTACCCGGGCGGACCGGAAATTTCCCGCTTGGCAAAAGACGGCGAGCAAAATGAAAAGATAAAACTTCCCCGTCCGATGATAAATACAAATGACTACAATTTCTCTTTTTCCGGACTTAAAACCGCTGTTTTGTATTTAGTGAAAGATTTGGGAGATTTGAGCGAGCAAGATAAAAAAGACATCGCTCGGGAATTTGAAACCGCCGCTGGAGATGTATTTGTTAAAAAAATCAAAAAAGCTATAGAAGAATTTGGAGTTAGCCAACTCATTATCGCCGGAGGTGTCGCCGCCAACCAAACACTCCGCGCGCGATTTGAAAAAGAACTTGGTGCGGAAATTTTCCTGCCAAACAAAGACCTGGCAACAGACAACTCTTTAATGATCGGAATTGCTGGATATTTCGGCGCAATTTCCGGGAAAGAAAAAGCGCCCGAACAAGTTCGGGCGCTGAGTAATCTGTCAATCCAGGACTAACAGAGACGTTTCTAGAGTCCGGATCACATTGCGTTGTTGATGTAGCCTCTCCAAGATAACAGGTTCAGCGGAGACAACCATACCAACATCAGCATTGCCAAACTCGACAATACCAAATACAGAAGGCAGTCCTTGAACATCTACGACAGATCGGCTGATGATTCTTTGTCCTGTTTCCGTCATATGCTTGAGAATCTTGGTAATCCCAACAAAACCTATCAAAACATTCCCTCCATCTTGGTCTCTGGGAAAGCGTTTTAAATAGATCAACTGGGATCTCAAGCCATCACGACCTTTTGGAGGTTTACCATCGTCCAAAGCCGCAGCAATCACAGCGGCCGACACATCGCCATCGCCAGAAGAAAGAATCGCTGTTCTTGCGCTACCCGCCCAAAAAGACGAGCAGACAGATCCTTGAATCACCCAGAGATGGTTTTGAATTGGAATCGACAGGAAGTTCTCACGAGCCCTCTGTCTTGTTTGAACCTGATTGATCTCAGCCCCAACAAAACGATCGGGTGATGAAATCAAAATGTCGCGTGAATCGCGAACTATCACCTTCGTGGTATCTCGCATCTTTCTTCTCAGATAGATGCCAATGATCATTTGAGAAAAATCCTCTCCCAGAGCCAAGATCGAGGCCTTGGCAATTCCTTCTTCAATCACATCACCGGCAAGCAAAAGCTTGGCGAAAAGATTGCGAAATTCTTCGACCTTGGAATCGAGATACAAGGCAAAGGATTTGCCAATCTTCAGACTCTCGGCCAAAGCAACATGAAATGGCAAGAACTCATGAAAGAATGCATTTTGAGAGCGGGCGTTGCATACCTCCCGCAGCAGTTTTGTCTGTCCGGGAAAAGCTGATACCAGCAATATGTTTATCCCAAGATCGGTCAAAACCCCGGGAATCATCTTCACAGCATCGGGGTGGCTAAGAGCCCCCTTTCCACATTTGGCTACTTTAAAGAGCATGTTCGTTTGTTTTTCATGGTACAAACTACAAGATTTTTATAAAAAGTCAATATGGCAACATAAAAACCAAAAAGAAAGGCGTCCGAAATATTTCGAACGCCTTGATTGATCAAGCAGAGTTTTTTGCCAACCCAAGCGGCTGGAGTGCCGAAACCCCAAGAGGTGTCACCCTCTTCATCACAACCACTGTATCGGAGCGGCGACCATATTCTCTGATAGTGAAGTACCTTGGCATCCCGGGAACACTTAGGATGTTTGGACTCACAACCACAGATTTTGTTCGGTTCATATACTCCAAAAGCTCATCGAAATATATTCGGTCTGGAAGAGGACTTCCGGTACCTTCGACGAACTGCTTGTAGTACAAAAGTTTCGCTTTGCCATATCCTGTCGAAACAGGGACAAACGAAGCAAGCACTGCCGCCGAAAGATCGCTGCCATCAAAAGGCATGAGCGCCGTCTGTGGAGTGATGATACCCTTTCTTCTCCTTCCACAAATGAAGCCCTGAACGATGTAAATCTTGTTTCTTGGATTTTTGGGAAAATTTTGAGAAACAAGATCCTTTGTCGCGCCCATATTGATTTCAGCTCCAATGACCGGACTGCCATCTGTGGCAACAAAAAGTTCACGGGCATCAAGCTTAACAACATCCCAAAGGTGGGAAAAATTCTTCTTTAGGTAGGCTGCCACAATCATGGACGAAAAATCTTCACCCATTGCAAGTATTGCCGCGCGAGCATTTTGACCGGTAACACTTAAGGCGCCGTGAGAAAAAACGGCATTCCTCATGTTTGCAAAAAGCTCTTGCTTTTCAGCAAAAAACCTTCCCAAGCTATTGAAAACCCCGACCTTCTCCGCAACATATCTGTGGAAAGCTATGAACTCGCCATGGAACAGATCGTATCCATCATTTCTGATTGTGTCAAAAATTGCATCAAGCAATTTGGTTTGACCAGAAAAAGCTGAGACCACAGCGATGTTGCATTTGTCTTGCGACAAAACTTGTGGAAGACACTCAATTGCTTCGGGAGAATTCAAAACTCCCCCTCCGAACTTACCGACGGTGTATGTATCAAGGTGCATGTTTTTGTCCTTTTATAAAAAAGTACATGTTTTTTGCCATAAAGTCAAAGGATTCCAAGAAATAGCGTTTTGTGGTATATTTTTGTCCGTGAACGAGAAATTCTTGAAGCCCTACAACCCAAAAGAAACCGAAGAGCGAATTTACAAAATCTGGGAAGATTCCGGTTTTTTTAATCCTGATAATTGCATAGAAAAAGGCGTGACAAAAAAAGATGCCGAACATTTTTCTATCGTTTTACCTCCTCCAAATGTTACAGGAACACTCCACACCGGGCACGCTTCGATGCTTGCCATTCAAGACACGATTGTAAGATTTAATAGAATGCTTGGGAAAAAGGCTCTCTGGGTGCCTGGAACAGACCATGCCGCCATTGCCACTCAATCAAAAGTAGAAAAGATTTTAGAAAAAGAAGGAATTAGAAAAAATGATTTAGGTCGTGAAGAATTTTTAAACCGAGTAAATAAATTTGCTCAAGATTCGCACGACACCATAGTCTCCCAATGTAGAAAAATGGGATCGTCGCTTGACTGGTCGCGAGAAGCTTTTACCTTGGACAAAACAAGACATGAAGCAGTTTTTAGCGCG
>CAZKOZ010000013.1:9532-9857 GCA_964554525.1 uncultured Candidatus Saccharibacteria bacterium
TTTAAAAAAATGTATAACGATGGGCTAATTTACAGAAAACACAGAATAGTAAATTGGGATCCAAAAGGTCAAACGACAATTTCTGATGATGAGATTGTGCGAGAAGACCGCAAGGCAAAAATGTATACTTTTAAATATTCCCACGACTTCCCTTTCCCTATCGCAACCACAAGACCAGAGACGAAACTTGGAGACACAGCCGTGGCTGTTCATCCGGAAGATGCACGATACAAAGAATACGTAGGCAAAAAGTTTTCATTTAATTTCGCGGGAGAAAATGTAACTGTAGAAATAGTTGCCGATGAGGCGGTTGATCCTGAATTTG
>CAZKOZ010000014.1:0-9853 GCA_964554525.1 uncultured Candidatus Saccharibacteria bacterium
ACCGCGTCGCCCGTACGGGCGACGCTTTCTTTTTCCCCTTGCTTTTCCCAAACAGTCGTGTTAATCTGTGACAACTTATGGCAAAAACATTAATACAAGTATCAAAAAAGTCAGGAGAAAACAGCGCGAGTTTGATGCGTCGTTTTTCTCGCAAAGCCAAAGATTCTGGCTTGGTCAAAAAGGTGAGATCAAATAGATATGCAGAAAGAAAGCTCTCTGATTTCGTTTTAAAGAAAAATGCTCTTAAAAGAATTGAAAAACAAAAAGAAAGAGAAAAACTTCAAAAATTAGGTAAAATCAAATAATGGAAGTTTTTGAGACGAAAAATCTAGAGATCACAAGAACGACAAAAGGCAAGCTTCCAAGCTTGCCTTTTGTTCGCATGAAAGAAAAAATTCTTGGCAAAAACTACTCACTGAGTATTGCTTTTGTGGACAAAAAAACAATCTCAAATTTAAGTAAAGAGTTTAAGGGCGATACATCGCATAAAAATATTTTAAGTTTTCCGTTGGATAAAATC
This sequence comes from uncultured Candidatus Saccharibacteria bacterium, assembly GCA_964554525.1. GTDB lineage: Bacteria > Patescibacteriota > Minisyncoccia > Phycocordibacterales > CSBR16-119 > JAUPTX01. The sequence continues at coordinate 521 of CAZKOZ010000014.1, forward strand.
TCTGGAGAAATCGTCATAAACTTAGAAACTGTCCGCTTGGAAGCAAAAAAATTTGACCGAACATACATGGAATATCTCTCATTTTTAGTTATCCACGGAATGCTCCATTTGAAAGGATTCGCTCATGGTAGTAAAATGGAATCTGAAGAAAGAAGATTGGAAAAAATCTTTCAGGTTTAAGTTTTTCTTTTTTGATTTTTATTTATGTCAAAAAACATTACAGTTGGGATTGATGTTGGTAGCCATCTCGTAAAGGTAATGGTTGTCGAACATATAAAAGAGCGAGAGAAAAAATCTTCGCGAATTATTGGTATTGGAAAAAGTGAAGCCAAGGGTATCAAAAAAGGATATATCACAGACACCGATGAGATGGTGCGTTCGATTTTAAGAGCTGCCAGAGAAGCCGAAAACAAATCAGGTATTAAAATAAGACAAGCAACGTTAGCCATTGGAGGGATAAGCCTGGAATCAAAACTAGCTAAAGGAACAGCGATAATCTCCAGAGCAGACAACCAAGTAACCGAACTAGACGTTCAAAATGCGATCAAAGAAAGTGAGCAAGATTTAAAACTTCTCAACAGGCATGTCATCGACTCGATTCCCTATCTTTATAAACTTGATGGTAAAGATCTCTACAGCCGCCCCGAAGGCTTAAGAGGTGTTAAACTCGAAGTTACAAGCCTTTTTGTCACCTGCATAACTCAACACCTTGAAGCTCTCGTATCTTCTGTCAACAACGCCGGTATTGATGTTGTTGATGTTATCGCCGCTCCAATAGCCGGCAGCGCGGCAATCCTAAACAAGCAGCAAAAAACCGCCGGATGTATTTTGGTTGATATTGGCGCAGAAACAATTTCACTTTCAGTATTTGAAGATGGAGATATTATTTCAATAAAAGTCCTGCCTCTTGGGAGCAACGACATCACAAATGACTTGGCCTTGGGATTGAAGGTGTCTTTGGATGAAGCGGAAAAAATAAAAAAGGGTGAGATTACCGGAAATTTTTCACAAAGAGATATCGATGAAATAATAGAAGCTCGAATAACAGAAATTTTTGAACTGATACAAAAGTATCTTAAAAAAATAAACCGTGACGGAAGACTTGCCGGTGGAGCAATAATAATTGGGGGAGGAACAAGCAACGAAATGACAGAAAGGATTGCTTTATCAATACTCAACCTGCCAATAACAATGTCAGGAAATTTGGGACAAGGAATATTAAAAGACCCGGCTTGGCATGTGGTGTATGGTTTGTGCCTTTCTGGAAAATACAGCCAAGGACACAATGGATATTCAAATTTTCTAACAAAATTCTTTCACTCAATCACAAATTCGCTCAAAAGTATTGGGAAACAGTTAATGCCGTAAAGAAAAACTATAAATTAAGGATTTTTAGGCGTCGCGCTTCGCGCGACGCCTAGTTCTTTAGAAACAAATTACCCTTCTCGTCAACCCTTTCCCCTGCCCTTTATTTTCTGGTATCATGTAGCCACAGATTATTAGCTAGAGACGGAATTAAATTATGGCAAAAATAAACCCGGATATTGAAACATTCGCAAGAATCAAAGTCGTCGGAGTCGGCGGTTCAGGAGGAAACGCAATAAATCACATGATCACTTCAAAAGTTGACGGTGTTGATTTCATCGTAATGAACACAGATGCGCAAGATTTACATAAATCTCTAGCAAGCAACAAAGTCCATCTTGGAAAAAATCTCACAAAAGGTCTTGGAGCCGGAATGAATCCAGAAGTTGGTAAAAAGGCTGCCGAAGAAACAAGATCAGAAGTTCAAGACGTGCTGAAAGGCGCGCAAATGGTTTTCATCGCCAGCGGAATGGGTGGCGGCACAGGAACAGGCGCTGCTCCCATTGTTGCAAGATCAGCCAAAGAACAAGGAATCTTGACTGTCGCTGTGGTGACAAAACCATTTATGTTTGAAGGTCAGCACAGACTAAGACTTGCAGAACAAGGAATCAAAGAACTTGAAAAAGAAGTGGATGCCATAATCGTAATACCAAACGACAGACTTCTTGCGATTACAGAAAAAGAAACAACCTTTAAAGACGCTTTTGCTATGTGTGACGACATTTTGCGACAAGCCGTGGAAGGCATCTCAGACCTTATAGTCAAACCGGGTAGAATCAATGTAGACTTTGCCGACATCAAGACCATCATGGCGGATGCGGGTTCAGCTATCATGGGCGTTGGAAAGGCTGCCGGAGACAACAGAGCTGAAGAAGCGGCTCTCAAGGCTATCAATTCCCCTCTTTTGGAAACATCCATCAACGGAGCGCGTGGAGTTCTGTTCTCTATCGCCGCTGGTGAAGATTTGAGTTTGCACGAATTCCAATCCGCTTCAAAAATAATAACAGAATCAATCGACCGCGATGCTAGAGTGATTATCGGAACAACAGTAGATGAAAGCTTGAAGAAAGGCGAAATCAAGATCACTGTTATCGCCACAGGATTTCCGGCAAGTGGACCAAAGAAAAGTGTTTTGCAAGCTCAAGCGGAAGCGTCCATACAAAGACAACTGAGTGAATCAAGAACACTGAACAAAGATGAAGACGAAGACCTAACAACTTCTAAACCCAAAAAATCGATAGAAAATTTTGAAGTTGACGATATAATGCCTCAAAACAAAAAAGATCCTATTGAAATAATTGACGGCGATGCGTTTGACGATGATGAAGACGATGACGACAAAGATGAATGGAGCGCCGTTCCGGCGTTTCTAAGGAGGAAGAAATAGTGAGAAAGCCCACCTGCTCGCGAGCAGGTGGGCTTTTTTGTTTGTGCTATAATGCAAAGGTTATAAATTTAATTATCGTAGATTGTTGGGATTTATTGGTTGCCATCGACTCGCCAGAAGAAATTGTGAATCGAGTGAGCCTACCTACTACTCCCTACTTTCTACTTACAAAACATGTTTGACCTAATCATCATCGGTGCCGGACCAGCTGGCGCAGCAGCAGCGGTTTACGCGGCCAGAAAACAACTAAAAACTTTAATGATTGCTGAAGAATTTGGCGGACAATCGGTCGTTTCAGAAAAAATCTACAACTGGATCGGCACACCGGAAATCGCCGGAGGCGATCTGGCAAAAAACTTCCGTGAACATGTTCGCTACTATGAAGGCGAATTTTTGGAAGTTAAGACCGGAGTCCGAGCTTCTGGTATTGAAAAGAAAGATAAAAATTTCTTGATCAAAGCTTCAAACGGAGAAAATTTTGAAACTCGCGCTGTGCTTGTTGCCTCTGGTTCCGGCAGACGACGCTTGGACTCCACTATCGCAGGCGCTGATGCCTTAGAACACAAAGGGCTCACCTACTGCGCATCTTGTGACGGACCAATGTTCGCCGGCTCTGACGTCGCTGTTATCGGCGGAGGAAATGCCGCCCTTGAAACAGCGGCGCAACTTCTTGCATACTGCACAAGCGTTACAATCCTGCAAAGAAGCGGAGAATTTAAAGCTGACAAGATTACGGTAGAAAAAGTTTTGGCAAACCCAAAAGTAAAAGCCGTCATGAACGCTGAAGTAACGGCTGTTTTGGGTGACAAATTCGTTTCTGGAATAAAATACAAAACACCCGAAGGAGAATTTGAACTTCCGGTAAAAGGTATTTTCGTGGAAATTGGACAAATTCCAAATACAGACTTTGCGAGTGAATTCCTTGATTTAGATGACTACAAGAGAGTCAAAATTGACCCGTGGCGACAGACGACCAGTGTTCCGGGGGTTTGGGCTGCCGGAGACTGTTCTAACGTTCTCTATCACCAAAACAACATCGCTGCCGGCGATGCTGTCCGCGCAATCGAAGACATCTACATGTGGCTGCATAAAAATTAAACAAAATAAAATAGCCCCGCCGTGAGGTGGGGCTATTTTATTAAATCCTGCTAAAAAATTCGTGCATAGTGGACGAAATATTAAATGATTCTTGTTCTGCAAGGCACGCTGACTGGTTTGGTTCGTCGTAATTCACGCACTGCACAAAGCGAAAACTAAACGTCGCCGCGACAGGGATACCACGAACATCTTTTATATATGCATACTGTTTATAAATACTTCCCGCCGCGCCTTCGCTCACAGTCGTCACACAATATTCTTCTCCACCCATCTCAATACTTTCTGTCTTCCCCGCTCTGTCAATTTCATTTCCTGCCGGAGTACATGAATAACTTTCTCCTTCAAGCGCTCTCACCAAAGGTGGCCAATCAACAGGAGAAACATAGTCTGTGTCAAAATCTTGTCCTGGATCAGAAAAAAAGTCTTGTGTTAGATTGTCCAACGCTTTTTGATTTACCTGCTCTGACGCTACATCTTCTTTTTGACTTTTATTACCCAAAGACAAAAACAATACAACACCGAGGAGTATTAAAATTATAATTAAAGATGTTTTGTTTTTCATAAAATAATTATACACCCGAAACAATAAAGTATAAAAGAAAAGCCCTGCCGCATATTCCGCAGCAGGGCCTCACGCGTCTCTTCAGTTAACCACACTTAGTCGTGGCATTCACCACAACTGGGGCAAGGTCTTTGTTTGGCGACTTCAAAATCACCATAGAACAAGAAATGTCCCTCTCCGAACCGGTCGATCAGTAGCGCCTTAAGGACGCTGTCGAGGAGATCACATTTTGCCTCCATTGCTCTGACATCCTTCGCCCGCTTCATGATCGCTTTGACCTTCTCGTTTTCCGTTCCCTTTCGGATAACGAGTCTTCTGACCTCCTCGGCATCAGGCAGGTCATTGTAGGCTTGATCAAATGCCTGCCTGGATACGAAATTGTAAATGAACAACATCTTTTCGTATTCCGTCATCTTGCCGACGCGTACCATATCACCGAGTTCCTGTTGCCACAACGTGGAAGCAACCTCAAGGCCCATTTGGTGGGAAACCTCTTTGATTCCCTTGAAAAGGGGCGCCTCAAGCATCGCAGAGAGCGCGGCGGTCTTAGTTTCAGTCATTTTAATCGGCTTTTTGGGGTTTAACTTGAACGAACTTTGGTCTATTTTCTATCACAAACCCTAAAATTTGTCAAAATCATTGTTTTTAGATCGTAAAAAACTATTTTCCTATATTTATTTAGACCCGCGGACAGCAAACGCAAGGGCAATATCTAAGATTCCATAGAGCAAGAGATACAGCCCAAACACCCACACAAACGCGATACCTGACGCTACCGGATATGACACAACGATAATACCGGCAACAGCGCCGAGCAAACCAAGCAAGATATAAAACACCCGATTCCTGCGAATTGCCGACTCTTTCGCAAAAATTCCGGTTATCATGTCCACAACTCCGCGGATTATAAGCGTCAGACCAACCAGCAAGACAATTATTTCACCTGTTACCTCCGGATTGCGTAACAAAAATATACCGAGACCAATAACCAAAACACTAAAAATCATCTCAATCCACCAAAACTTCGTCCGTCTAAGATTTAAAAAGCTGTGCACTAAACCAATCAACCCCCAAATAAGCACAAAAAGTCCGAACAAAGATATAAACACCTTTGCCGTTAGGCCCGGCCAAAACAAAGCCGCGACACCAAAAAGCGCAACCATAACTCCTTGTGTCGCTAACACGCTTGCAATCGCGCCACGCGCCTTTGACTCCAAATTATTATTTGCCATATAAAATTTATCTGCTTATGATTAATGGTTTTTATTTTAGCATTTTTTAAATTACAAGTTTTCCACTTAATCCACAAAAATCACAAAAAAGTCCATTATGTTATATTCAAAATATCGGTGTAGTCGAGCTGGTAAACATTTAATTTTAATCTAGGTTTGTTTTATGTATAAATACATTATAAATAAAAACCAACAAGATTCGCCAAGTGGTAGAAATTTTGAGGTACACAATGAAAATACGTGCCACGCTCTCCCTCTACAAGAAAATAGAATCAATCTTGGTTATCACAACAACTGCCATGAAGCCATCTCAGCAGCAAAAACAATGTTTCCCGAACAAAGAGATTTTGTAGACGGATACTATCATTGCTGTCGACCGTGCCATAATGGCTAAAATAAAAAGAGGTACTTGAGCAAATATACTGGCTTAATGAGAGTTAGTGTTAATATTTACTTTGACATAAAACGCATGAAAGGTATTCCTCGCTCATAAAAAGAACCACTGTTGTGGTTCTTTTTATTTCACTAATTCCCCTCTAAACGCCTCGCGGAGGTAGGCTTTTTCGAGTTTTTTCAAGTCTTCCAACTGCTCTGCCTGCAACTGGCGCAATTCGCGGAGTTTTGAGGAGAGGGTGTCGAGTCGGGTGACAATTTGGTGTTGTTCTGGGAGGGGTGGAAGTGGAATAGTTATTTTATTCAAAACTTTCATAGTTAAAAATTTAGTATTAGCACCCACAGATAAATCTCGAAGATCATTTAATATGTGACTTATATAATTTGTAAGATAAATATAATCTAATTGTTTTTCATCTTTTACTGAAATTACATAAGTTCTTTGATAGGCATCGAACTTACCATCATAAAATTTTACAGAATATTTTCCCGCAGCGTTATTCCCAGCCAAAAGTACTGCCTTTTGATCAAATGAATAAGAATCGATTTCATATGTTTTTTGTGCACAGGTAAAGAAAGGGTACTGCCCACCAGGAACCATTGCATTTGAATCAAGCTTTCCTGTTTTGAAGATTAGGACTTCTTCAAAAGTTTTCTCCTCCCAACCTTTCTCTTTCCCTTCCTCGAAAATTTCACGAAGGGTTTGGGAGAGGATTTTTTCTGTATCTGCGATCGCTTCCTGTCGCAACTGCTTTGCTTCGGCAATATTGCCCAACAATTCATCCAATCGCGCTACGATTTTTTGTTGTGTGGCGAGGGGTGGGAGTGGGATTTCGAGATTTTCGATTTTTTGTTTATTGAGCGTTTTTCCTTTTACAGCAGTTGTCGCGTCATCAAAGGACATTTGTGACATATAATGAAAAAGAAATTTTTTATCCAATTCATTCTCATTTTTTATCACAAGCCCAGCAATTGCTTCATTAGTATACAAATCACACCCTGCAAAAGTAAGTTTCCCAATTGATAACTTAAAACTAAAAAGTAATGACCCTTCTGGAATAAGTTTTACATTAGATTCCTTTACACCTTTTTCTGTAATCCTTTCTTTTGTTTCTGTAATAACTTTTCCTGCTCGAGACATATCCGCAATAGAAACCCATGGAAGCACTCCATTTTTCCAATACTCAACAACCCCACGACTTGGAGTTCCACCAATGAGGATTTCACAGAGATCGTTAAGTTGTTTGATTTGCCAATTTACCATAAATCTGAAAAAAGTTTTATTAATTTTAGAGAATCCTGTTCATTTAAAACTACTAATGTTGCTGGTTTTTTATCAGCGGCATCCTTTAAAGAGGGTCCTATTATGTATCCCTTTCCATCAACTATCAAGAACCTGTCGTGGAAATTGTTAGATTGTTTATATTTAAAATTATATTCATTTGCAAACCTTTGAGATTTTGATACAAACCCACCAGTATCGGTTTTGTATAAAAACCGAATTGGTTTTTCTTTCGGAATTTCATCTAGAAGATTGTCAAATAATTTTCCATCAACATATGTATCTGCAATTTCAACTGTATTAGAAGAATTTTTAAAAAGCGATCGAATAAATTTATCAAATGAGTGCGTATTCCCTTTTTCAAAAACAACTAGGTGTGATAAGGTTTTAGCTGTTGAAATATTAAGAAGTGATTCTATATGCTCTAGACCTTCGTCAGTCAAACAAACCTTTCCACGATCACTGGAATATGTATATCCTTGTGCACGATTAGCATACACTGAATTATAACTTTTCCCAATAAGTGATTTATTCCAACTAGATCTTATTGCTGAAACAGCAATTTCACTATCTTTTTTACCTTTTGCTAAAAAATAAACTATTGCAGAAAAAACACTCTCCCCACTTAATGATTTCACAGGTAACATTTTAAGAAAAATTTGTATAGTTTGGGGGAATTTCATAAATTTATTTATTTAAATCATTTTCAATAAGCTCAATTCCTGTGTTTGTGATATACCAAGCTTTTTTAGACCCCTTTTTTTCTTTATGATCTGCTAAGCATCCGTTCTTTATATTCATATTCACTTTATCATTAACATTTTTAGGTACAATTAAACGAGCAGATCGAAAACCATTCTCAATATCTGTAGTATTAAAAAATTCAACTTTTTCAAATTTATCTAACCAATAGGCAATTGCAAGAGTTCTCTTAACATCATCGTCCAATTTTTTTGTTCGAAGAAATTCATTAAGCGTTTTCTTATCTTCTTTTTTAGAAAATTGATCACTATTCATAATTAATTGCTTATCGCTTAGTTTTTCAAGCGCTTCAACGCGAGACTCTAGGTTAGCTAATTTTGTTTCGATATTATTCATAATTTATTTTGTTATTTCTTTTAATCTTGCTATAACTTGAGGGAGTTTATAATTTGGGAGGGAGTATTTACCTTTATCGGATTTTATCTCTTTTGAATCAGTAAGTGTTTTTAGAGTATTTTTAATACTACCCTCAGGAGCTATTTCCAATTTAATAATCTCCGATGGAGAGATTGCATCCTCAGTTTTTAAGATTAAATTACGAGCCTTAACAGCACATAAAATCAAAAGAATCTTTTCCTGATTTGGAAGATTTAAAAATTTACCAGAAAACTCAAAAGAACTACTCTCTTTATGAATAGAAACATAGGGAATTAGCAATTGAGCGAGTTCACTTCGGTCCACGGTTTGTTTTTCACTTACCAACAACATTTCTAATGGGTCTTGATTATTCATAATGTTTAGTTTAATTATAACCTTATAATAGTATATATTATAAACCCTCAAGAAATTAAGTCAATTAAAATAAGTAAAATTAGAAACTATTTTAGTCACTATGATATTAATATTTTGTTACTATTTTTATTTAACCTTATATAATAAGCCTATATGCCATAAAAATAGTTTATATTTATATGAAAATAAAACTATTATTTAATACACAAATTTGTTTATGTCAATACAAAAAACGTAGAAACTTTTGTGATTTATAGAATTTTTCGCATAATACCTTGAATCTCCTCCTCCTTCTCCAAAATTCTCTCAATCAATTCCTTCGACCCCAACTCCTCCTCTACCTCCCCACCTCTCGGATTTTTAAAATCCAAATTCCAATTTTTTGCCTTGATATCTTCAATTGAAACTTTCCATGCAAAATCATTTTCCTCCCTATTATTCCACCACTCTTTCACCACTTCAAATTCCTTATCAGTAATTGGTTTGGTTTTGGTATATGCACGCAGTCCTTGCGGTAATT